>JBEKPE010000025.1:0-17830 GCA_049521055.1 Bathyarchaeia archaeon | reverse complement strand
AGAGTAGATGATCTGGCTGAATATCAGAAGCAGTTCATTAGGGCAGGGAGCCGAGTCGTGAAGCGTGGCGGGGTGGTTGTGTACAGTGTCTGCACCTTCACCGCGAAAGAATGTGAGCGAGTCGTTGAATTCGCTGAAGAAGAGTGCGGCCTGCATACGGTGGAACAGAAGCCTTTCCTCGGCTCCAAGGGTTTGGGGAAGGTTGGAGAACCAGCTACCCTCTGCCAGCGATTTCGCCCAGACGTGGACGAGATTGGATATTTTGTTGCGAAATTCATACGCTAGTATGGTACGCACTGAAGCTCAGGAGAAGCGCTAGGAGGGCCCAAATGGTTCTGGGGGTAATTCTAACATTTTCACTGTCGGCAGTTGCTATTGCTGAACGCTCAGCTTCAGCTCCGCTCATGATAACGATGAGTGCAACGACAGCCATCTCAACCCTGCTAATCTCAGCCCTATTCGCATCCAGGACATTCTTGCAGCTAAGAAGCTCAAAATCTTGAGTGAACCTCCTGTTCCTAGCAAGGCAAATTCGCTCAGGTACCTGTTAATTACCAGAACGTGACATGCTCTATGCTGGTGTTTGCTATGGCTAGACGCAGACGAAGGAAAAGAAAGAGCAGAACTTCGAAGACAGGACGGAAATTGGAGAAAGGTGCCCGTACGGCTGGCCGGAGACTTGGCAGAAGCCTGAAGAGATTCGGCAGAAAACTAAGTCGATAGAGATACCCCAATCGATAACGAGTCGTCCGTTACCGTGCCGCCGGAGCACGGCTAGGGTTACTCCTCGACGTGCGTACGCAGGTCTAGAAACCAGTCTTTAGGAGCAAGACTTTGCCTCCTTCGCCGTGTAGCTAAAGGGGTGTATGACACCTCCCCAGAGAGTGTCTTACACCCGTGATTTTTCCCCGCGACAGAACACTGCTACCGGGACTGCTTAAGCTGTGTCCATTTTCCAGCCAAAGCCACGGTCGTGATGGCGAGTTGCGATTGATGGTTCACGATATCGTGACCACACAAATTCTAGGTGTCTCAGTTTGGCAGCGTCGTAATGTTCCGTTGTGTCCTTGAATTTCGTACTATTCCCTTGTCAATTGTCCGAGGGATTTACGCCAGTACTTGAATGCAAGAAGGGTCACCAGGGCTATCGAGATAGTCTGCACTGGCTGATATGGGATAGGCCACGTGTAGAAAAGCCAACCGTTGAGGTAAATCGCTAACAGCAGACTTCCCAAGACTAAACACACGATCGCATGGTTTCGCAAACTCATCCTTGAACGCAGGATCAGAAAACCGAGCAGGAGTATCGGCAGTATGGCTGCCAGTCCTATGAAGACGAAAGCAGGGACTCCAACGAAAGCGTACTGGATGAACACTATCCACCCCTGCTCTGCATACCAATCGAACGCGAACCATGACAATACTAGGCTGGGGTTTGCCCCAAAGTAATGGATGCTAGGGACTAGTAAGTGCACTACCAGTAACAGGATCATCCACTTAGTAAGGTTCGGCGTGGTCACGCGAGGATCTATCTCGGATAGCCTTCAATCGGGGCTTTCCGAATAATTGTCTGAACGCGAGCGCTGAAGATTCAAGGCATCGTGACTGGCAGGATTTGCAGCAAGGACTTCAACGGAACCCCCTCGATCCTCGTCTTTCCACTCTTATTTACCAAAACGAGAATGCCGACAGGTTTCGCCTTAGCCTTCCGTAAGGTTTGGATGGCTGCTTTGTGAGTTTCGCCAGCACGAAGAACCGCATCTGCAATCAGCACCTTCTTTCCCGCAACGCTGTGAAACGAGGGGTTAACTAATCCCGGGAGTTTTCTTTGAGCAACGCGATGTGGCCGCACAGCTGCAAAGGGCTTATCCAGCTCTTTTGCGATTGCGACACCCAGAACCATCCCACTTCCCTCTATCGCGGCAATCACATCCGGCTCACTGAACTCCGATTCACGAACCGATTCCTTCGCTAAATCAGCTAATGCTTCGGCGATCGCAGTCATACGTTTAGCGTCCGAGGCGAGAGAACTCCAGTCGACAAATACATCGTGGGGTGGGTGTATCGCCGCTCGTTCCTTACCCTTGAGTAGTAACCAGACGACTGTATCCGGTTGAACTTTCAACTCATCGGCTATGTCATAGTTTGAGAGACCTTTCGACTTAAGCTCCTGAGCTTTCTTCAGTAATTCATGCGGAATCATTCCGATAGCTCACAACCCGATGATTCTTATGATTTTACGATCTCTTATAAGACGTAGGTTCAGTTGCAGCGACTCAATGCTCCAAAGAGCGTAAATGACACGAGTGGCTGCTCCCCAATGACTCTTCCAGGGTACTCATTTGAGATTCCATACGGCCAAGTCAATGGCCCCTTGAACCTTGTCGAAACCGTACTCAGCGCACAAACCTCCGAACCAGAGTGGCTCAAGGATGGCGCCTCCTTCACTGATGTTGAGGTCCTGAATGGAATACCAGTGAAATACAGTGTGAGCCAATTCGGCGACGTGGACGCCTTCGTTCTGAAAGTTCAAGCGATGGCAAGTGCTTGGGACGAAAGAATCGTCGAGGATTTGAAGAAACATCTCGAACACATTCTCGGCCTGAAAGATGATTTGAACTCATTCTACAGAAAATTTGCCGATGAAGATGAACCGTTGTTTTCAACTTTCAAGAAACTAAAGGGACTACGCCTCATGCGTGGCATCGATCTCTACGAGGCCTTGATCTGCTCCATTCTCTCACAGAATAACTCTGTAAGACTATGGAACCGAACAGCTCGGCTCATGATGCAGTTTTATGGTCCGCGCGTGAGCTTTCCGGACGGTTCTTCATCTTATCTCTTCCCCGAGGTAGAAGCACTAGCAAAGCTGAACCCAAGAACGCTCAGATCAAAAACATCAATGGGTTATAGAGCCAAACCTGTCGTGCAGGTTTCGCGAATGATAGTTAATGGCGAACTCGATTTGACTGAGTTAACGAAGCAGAGCTATGAAAATGCGATGAATTCCCTTCTTGAACTTCCAGGAGTTGGCCCAAAGGTTGCTGACTGTTTCCTACTCTACGGGGCTTGTCGTCTTGAAGCTGCGCCCGTAGACGTGTGGATTCACAGAGTTGTTTCGAAGTTATACTTCCGCGGTAGGAAGGTCAGCAGATTGAAGACTGCTAAATTTCTTCGTGAGCGTTATCGGGAGTGGGCGGGCTACGCGCAGCTGTATCTATTTGACTACGCTCGGAGAATTAACCCGAAAATGCAGCCACAACAATAGTCCAGGACAGTTAGACGCTTCGCTGCTTGGTGGCCTCTTTCGTAAGCGGTTTTCGTTTCAGTTTCGTGCCGCAGACTAAGCAGACCTCGGTGTCGCCTGCAGGGTATCTTCTATAACAGGCTGGGCAATAGAAAACCCAGTTGAATTTCTGGCGAATGCCATAGGTAGCCAATGATTGATAGGCCAAGCTGAGAGATTCCGCAACGTTCTGCACAGCGTAATCGTCGCTCACAATTACAGGAGCCAAGCCCTCCTTGCTAAGGTCTAGGGCTAATGCGAGGATGCTTGTGTCTGTCTTGGAAAGCACAACTTTGTCGCCGAGCATTGTTGCTCTGCTGACGATTTCAGTTAGGGAAGCAGAGGTGGGGGCCTTAATTTTCATTTTTCCTGAGGAACTCGATACCGTTAATCTGTAAGATGGTCCCGTTTGCTGGCGAAGTTCCTCAGCAACCTCCGGCACTGAATAACTATCGAATTCAAGTCCGAGCGGATCGAGTCCCATGATGAGTGCGGAGGTGTCGATTACGAGAACTTTCAGGAACTCATGCGCTCCATTTTGTGCAATCTCGTTAGGCTTCCCATAGGGGTTCCCTGACCCAGCCGTACGAAAGCTGTGTAATGCTTCGACTTCGTAATACTCAATTTGACGTCTCGCGTAAGCTCTCTCTGAAAACGGCCATCAGCCACGACTAGGGCTTTCAACTTAGGGTTAACCATCTGAACAGACAACTTCCTCTCCATTGACAACACGGTAGGCCTTACCAAGTCAAGCGGACAGATGAAAGTGATCACGAAAGCGTCGACGGATGAATCGACGATAGGTCCACCCGCTGAAAGCGCGTAGGCCGTTGAACCAGTCGCTGTCGAAACAATTACTCCGTCTCCCCTGAATTGCAACAGAGGCGCAGAATCAACTCCAAGCCTGAGCTCAAGCATCTTAGATGGGCTTCCCGACGACACAACGAGCTCGTTAAGCGCATCAACCACATGTGTCCCGTTCATGTCAATCGCGAGTTTGGCGCGTTTCTCGAGCCGATAGTTGCCCTTGCTGAATTGTTGAACGGCCCACACTGCTCTGTTGGGTTCAACTTCGGTGAGATAACCTCGGCGTCCCATGTTCACAGCCAGGATGGGCGTCTCCTTATCGGGAATCGTCATTGCAGTCTTCAGAACAGTACCGTCACCGCCCACAGTAACCATCAAGTTAGCTTTGAGGTCGCTTAGATCCTTCCCGCCACCGAGTCGGCCTCTCTTAGCCAACTCCGATTCGGCAATCACCGGAATGCGCCGCTTCCTCAGCTGACGTGCTAGATCCGCTGCGATCTCGAGTGCTCGTGGATCATCTAAGCGTGAGACAAGGCCGACCGTGAAAGCCAATTTTCTTCTACCGACAAAACGTGTACTCATTCGCTAGGATAATTAAGTGATTCACCTAGCCTCCAAAAGAAGGCGAGATCCGCAAGTGCGGTTCGCCCGACCGGATGTCTACTGAAGAATCGCCCTCATGTCGTTACAACTTAAAACTCTCGTTAACGGAAACGTAATGGTATTGGCGATGGAACGCTGATGAAGGTTTCTAAGGCTACTAGGAAATTTGAGAATTGGCTAGGCAAACGAATACACTTAGTCCAATATGAATTGAATCTAAAGCATAGGCTGATGGCGGAACACCCTTTCACATTTCTGCGGGCCACTTTTTATCGCTGGGCTCAAGTGTGGCCTGATGTTTGTTCTGAGCTAGCGAAAGCACCGAATGTGCTCGCGGTGGGTGATCTCCACGTCGAGAACTTTGGAACCTGGCGTGACAGCGAAGGCCGGTTGGTATGGGGGATCAACGACTTCGATGAAGCCTATCCCATGTCGTATGCTAGCGATTTGGTCCGCTTGGCCGTCAGCGCAGATCTCGCAATCAAATCCAGACATCTCAAAATCAGCAATGCTCGCGCCTGCAAGGCTATTCTCGGAGGCTATACTGCAGGCCTGAGAGCGGGTGGAGTTCCGTTCGTCCTCGAAGAGGATCATGAGTGGCTCCGGCAGGCAGCAACAGGGGAACTACGAAACCCCTCTCACTTCTGGGCCAAGCTGGATAGACTAGCCACCGTGCCTGACGTCCCCAAGAGCGCTAAGAGAGCACTTGAAACCATACTTCCAGAAGACCGCTACAGAACCGTACGCCGTATCGCAGGAATGGGAAGCCTTGGAGGCGAACGGTATGTTGCTCTTTCCACGTGGAAGGGCGGCCGAATAGCCCGTGAAGCTAAAGCCTTAGCTCCCTCAGCGTACATATGGGCCACTGACCAAAAAGGTTCAGAGAGAATTCTTTATGAAGAAATCATCGAATCTGCGTGTCGATCTGCTGATCCACTCGTTCGAGTAAGGGGCCGTTGGCTTCTTCGCCGGCTTTCTCCTGATTGTTCGAGGATAGAACTAACCCAATTGCCCAAGAAAGTTGCTGAAGAGCGCCTTCTGTGGGCGATGGGATTTGAAACCGCAAACGTACACTTGGGCAGTGAGTCTGCGGTGAATGATGTACGTCGAGATCTCTCGAGAAGGAGGCCTGATTGGCTGCATTCAGCAATGAAGAAGATGACCGACGCCGTTGTCGCGGACTACGAGGATTGGTGCAAACTACGATCCTAGGGTGGGCCCGGCTTCATACTTTGGCTATCTGTCTCTTGACTCGATTTCCCGAGAGTGTCTCCACGTTGCTTGTAAGCGGCGTCTAAATCGTAGATTGTTTTGAATTCATTCTCTCTTCCAATCAATTCGGTGATCTTGTCTCGGCCGAACTCATTCCAGACTTTATCCTGAATTTCGACCAAGACCAAGGTGATTCCTCTTTGTTTCAAAAGTCCGTAGATCTCACGCAATGCTGCGGCTGCGGAGAAATCAACATCATCCATTGCGGACCCATCTAGGCAGAACCAGGAAATTGGTGGGATTGCGCTAGTCACTAACTGAATGACCTCGTTCTTGAATCCTTGGCAATTTGCGTAATACATACTGTGGTTGAACCGGTAGACGATCATACCTGGAAGGAACTGAGTTCGGGCTGCTACAGGAAGCCACCGCCAGCGTCCCTGTTCATTAATCGAAAGTAGACTATTGTTGGGTCTGTATCCTCTGCGAGTGTGGTCGATGAGGGATAACGCGATCGCGAGAAGTATTCCTTGCTCGACACCAACGAGGACCACGGTCGCTGCAGTTGCCATGGCTACCCAGAACTCACTGGGACGTTGCACGAAAATCTCCCGCATTTCCTTAACGTTCACCAACTCAACCGCTATGATGAAGACAATCGCTGCAAGAACCGCGATTGGCATGTAGGAGAGGGGAGCGGTTATGAAGAGTAGAACCGCGACGACGATAACGACGGTCGTGAGCTGTGCAAGTTGACTGCGACCCCCAGCGCTGTCAACCATCTCGGTCTTAGTTGGGCTACCGTTCACGACGAAGGTCCCGGATAATCCTGCACCTATGTTAGCGATAGCTAGTCCGATTAGGTCCACGTTCTCGTCGAACGGTTCCTCGTAACGGATGGCGTAGGCCTGGGACGTCGCCGCACTTTGGGTCAAGACTACTATGAACATCACGAGGGCGACAGGAAACAGTTGTTGAAGGATGTTCCAATTTATCGGTGCGTTCGGAAAACCTAGTTTAGGTAGACCGCTGGGGATTCCTCCAATCGTAGCAACGCCGTATGAAGCTAGATTGAGAGTGTAGCTCGCAACGATTAGGCAAATAACGGCGATCAGCGCGATCGGAATGTTTTTCGAGATTCTTCGGATGCCAAATATCATTACCAATACGGTAAGGGAGATTACTAAGGCGTAGGTGTTCAGCTTGGATAATTGTGCTAGATCAGTGACTAGTTCTTGTATTGGACTAGTCCCGTGCGAGGGTATTCCGAGCATATCAGGAATCTGCCTAATGGCCACTTGAACCCCGACACCCGCGAGGAAACCGACTAACACTGTTCGCGAAAGAAAGTCCGCAAGAAACCCCAACCTTACCAAACGGGCACCAATCAGCATTACCCCAACGAGCAACGCCAACAGACCTGCGTATGCAATGTAGTCGGGAGAACCGATTGTTGCGATGCCAACCAAGCCAGCTGCCAAAACAGCGGCCGTCGCAGAATCCGCCCCAACCACTAGGTGCCGCGAAGAGCCGATCAGGGCATACAAGGCCATAGGGATTAGGATGGTAAAGAGGCCGGTAATTACTGGAGTACCGGCAATTCTTGTGTACCCCATAACCTCGGGGATAGCGAGGGTTGCCAGCGTGACTCCAGCAAGAATGTCCCTTGGAATCTCAGCTTTGCGTAAAGGCAGAAGCCCTTGGAAAAGATGGAGCTTAGTACGTGACCCCTTGTTGTCTACGATCTTATTCTGAATCTAACCTCTACTCCCTTTCAACGATCGCATGGAGCTTTTGATCCACCAATCTGAAAATCACCTGATGGTAGGCCCCTGGCATAGACTATGCAGAGCGTTTTTTCGTGCAAGATCAGCTTCCGGAAACCGCATTGATCCATGTTAGAGCTTCCGGATATTTCGCAGTAGCTGAAGCATTTGTATTGCCGTAACTATCTCGATTCCTCTGAACTCCTTGAGCTTCAGTAGATGCTTGTCTCCCGAGATGATATACCGCGCACGCCCGAAGCAAGCCGTGCAAAGAACTATATCGTCATCAGCGTCTTCCTCGACGATCTTAAAGCGTCGCTTCAAGGTTACGACAACTACTCTCCTTGCAAATTTAGACAGGAAAGAGTTCACCTGTAAACTCTTGACTTCCGCGAACTTCTTTCTTGAAAGAACATCTGCAAGTTCGGCTAACATCTCCATTGAAGAGACAACTGTCTCCTCTTCAAGGAGTCTAAGCACCAGGCGCTTGGGGTTCCCATGACCTACGAGAGCTGAGATTAGGATGTTTGTATCAAGGACAACAGTTACCATTTCAGGCGCCTGGAGTTGCTCGCCTCTCACGCCTGTATGCCTGAATCTCTTCTAGTATCTCCTTCTCCGTTGGTCTCTTCTTTCCTTCGTATTGCTCATCAATCTTCTTGAATAACTCCTTGAGCTCTTCGCCGAGCGAGGGAACCTTGAGTTTCGTGACGACAAGCTTGTCTCCTCTCCTGTAGACCGCCAGTTTGGCCTTTGGTTTGATATTCAAATCCGTCCTCAGCTGTTGAGGTATTACTATCTGCCCCTTCGTCCCAACCGTAGCAATTTCTGGTTCTGCCAAATTCTATCTGGTATAACTTTCATACCACTTTGATAAATAGTTACTTAACCAAGTACTCTTGAGAAAGCGTTCATATCAACAAGAGCCGAACCGTCAATAAGGAGAGCTCGAATCCCTCATGACCTTCCCATGAGGACGTTAGTCCCATGAGTAGTGGGTTCATATTCCACCGGCGCCATCATCGATGGGTTAGTTCATGAATCTCGTGATCGGTTCGACAGGGTCCATTGGAAGCGCGGTAGTTAGTGAGTTATCTTCGCGCGGGCTGGAGGTAAGGGCACTTGTTAGGGACTTGAACAAGGCTCGGAAAATCTTCGGGGACCGGGGAAAAGTCGAGTTGCTTGAAGGTTCAGCGGAGAGTGCACAGGTATTGACCATGGCTTTTGAGGGCGTGGATCTAGTCTTCAATTGTCTGAACCTGCCTTACCCGGAGTGGAGTAGGCTTCCGGCAATCCACAAACAGATACTCGATGCGGCGAAGCGTGCGGCAGCGAAGATGGTTTTTCCTGGAAACGTGTACATCTATGGCCACGCACAGTCCAACAAAGTAAGCGAGGACCATCCCCGCAATCCCTGTTCAAGGAAAGGGATGCTTCGCGTCCAATTGGAGGATATGTTCATGGAGGCGTCACGCAAGAACGACGTCCCAACCGTTATCGTTAGATTTCCTGACTTTTACGGACCGAACGCAAGCGGCATCGGTGACGGCATTTTCACCGCAGCTCTAGCGGGGAAGACTGCTAGATGGTTCGGGCGGCTGGATGCCTTGCACGAATTCATCCTTATCTCCGACGCTGCCAAGGCAATGGTGATCGCGGCCGAGAGAGACGATGCATACGGTCAGGATTTCAACGTCCCGGGTCCTGAACCAATCATTGCAAGGGACTGGATCAACCTAGTCTTCAAGGAAGCAGGCGAGCAACCAAAAATGACGGGAACGAATAGACTATCGATGCGGCTGTTCGGAATGTTCAACAAGATGGCGCATGAATTCGTAGAGATGCAATACCTGACCGAAGAACCACTCATCCTAGACGGAACCAAATTCACAAAATTCTTCGGAACTAAATACCCTTCAACAGACTACGCTGAGGGAATAAGACAAACATTATCCTGGATGAAAACGCGAGAATAGCTCGTTCGGCATGTGACTTAATTTGATTGGCAAGAGCTGGCTCTGTTAGGTTGCAAGGTGTTAGTTTGACTGAAGCATCGGGTTAGCGATGTATGATATCGCAAGTTCCGTTGTATAAGGCTCTGTCAAAAATTGAAGGGTTCGGAGCCTTTGCCTCACGCCGAATAGAGAAGGATTCTCAAATTGCGATTTGGGATGGGCCTTACGCTCACGAATTACCGAATGATGCTTCTGCGAAATACTACTTGTACGTTAGACCGCACGTGTACCTCGTAGGGTTTGGAGGGGATTACCCAGAATCTTTCATCAATCACTCCAGCAATCCGAATAGCAAAATCGTTTGGGACGGCGATATAGCGATTCTTGTTGCAATCCGCGATATTGAACAGAACGAAGAAGTTACACTGGATTATGGATTTTCGCCATGATGCTGCGAGTCGAGTAGAGTCAGTTGCCCCGTCTTCCGCCCCACACTTTTCTGGCAGTGTGGGCACGGTTTGAAAATGAATGTACGCTTGCGGAGTACAGTAACCCGAATCCATTTGCCGCCACAGTTGTTGCAGTACCTGCATTCCTTGACACCCATAAGCAATCCACCAATCTTAGGTTCGGAGTCGATCAAGTCGTATGACTTCGCTAAACAATAGAGCCCTAAATGGGCATGGAGGGTAAAGTGCAGGGAGGGAGAGGCGTAACAGAACCGACTCTCGCATAGCGTAAATTCATTCTATGCTAGAGAATCCCTAGGACAAGATGTATCACAGGCGATAGCACAACAGGAGCTAGGACTGGAATCTATGATGCAAGCCGCATGTTGCAAAACGAAGGATAGGCATCTTCCCACATTCGTTATGGATAATTTTGTGCGGCGTTGGTTCTCTCCTCCGAAGAAGAAAGTATCAAAGTTCCTCTCAGCTGGAACTGTGGTTGCCGATGTCGGCTGCGGACCAGGATACTTCTCGATTCCGATGGCCGAGCTGGTCGGATCGACGGGGAAAGTATACGCAGCAGATTCGGACCCAAAATCAATCAAGATACTGAGATCGAAATCAGACGCACGGGGATTTGAAAACATAATCGAGGCACATACTACTTCCGCTGCAAACTTGGGAGCGATACCCGATCGGTCGGTTGACTTTGTGTTCGCAAACGCGGTCCTCTGCTGCATGGTGGATCACGTAGGCGCAGTCGCGGAAATCAAGCGTATTCTGAAACCTCAAGGGCTAGCCTTCCTCAGCGTTACAAAAGTGTTCAGAAAGAAAGACCCTAAGGCGGTCACGAAAGATGAATGGGGACGATTGCTGAAGGGTTTTATGGTTCGTGAAAACGGCGAAGGCCTCCTGAATCGCTGGGCCACCGTGTCCGCCAAGAACGAGGATCCCGAATTATCAACCACCGATGCGCCGAAGGCAAACGTCTAGTCTGCTCGGAGAAAACCGGGACGAGTTAACCTTTTAGACGAAGAGTAGCGTAGACTGGTTTCGAGTTTAGGCTTACAGGCGAAGAACTCTGAGCAAACCAGTTGACATAGGGTCCCTAAAGATCGGCCACTACGTGATTATCGACGGGGAACCCTGCAAAATTGTGGAGTACGAGAAGTCAAAGCCGGGAAAGCATGGGGCTGCGAAGGCCAGAATTGTAGCGATCAGTGTAACAACTAATACGAAGAAGAACTTGATCGGCGCGGTGGATGCCCGCGCAGAGGTCCCGATGATCGAAAAGAAGACGGGTCAAGTCTTGGCTTTCGTGGGTAATAATGTGCAAGTAATGGATATGGAATCCTACGAAACGTTCGAGACCCCGGCTCCTGAGGATGAGGAGATCAAGTCTAAGTTAGCCCCCGGCGTCGAGGTAGAGTATTGGCAAATGCTGGGTCAAAACAAGATCATGCGAACCAAGGGTTAATTCCCCTCCACCAACCCCCTATTCCACGTGGCCCTACCATGCCCTTAGTGTCTCACATCAAAATCAAGAGACGAATGACGGTCTCCGACATAGCCGAGCAGATGGAGGCCGTGAAAGTTCTTGGTATGGGTAGGTTCGGCAAGGCAGCGAGAATACTCAGTGAAATGTTCCAAGACAGAAACTACACAACAATCCTCTCTATCGCCGGACCATTGATCCCAGGCGGCCTTAGAACCGTAATCAGAGACTTGGTAGATGGTGAGTATGTCAATGCTGTCGTTACGACCGGAGCAAACGTTACACACGACTTGCTCGAAGCGTTGGGACATAGGCATATCGTAGGATCCGAAACAGCGGACGATACGAAACTTCGAAAACGCGGCTTATCCAGAATCTATGACCTGTTAGTGACGCAAGAGGGAATCGAAGCCCTAGAGAAAGCTACCTACCGGATGCTGAACCGCATCCCCGAATCGAAACGGAGGAACATCGGAAGCTACGAGTTGTTGAGGGAATTCGGCAAACAAGTTAAGGATAAAAACTCACTTCTCAACACTGCTCAGGCTCGCGGAGCGTCAATCTTCTGTCCCGGCATCTTCGATTCAATGCTCGGCCTTCACCTCTGGACCTACAGTCGACTCCACACACTCTTCGTTAACCCTTTCAGGGACTTTTCAAAACTTGTCGATATGACGTATGAAAGAAAGAAGGTTGGCGTCGTAATCTTGGGCGGAGGAATGCCGAAACATCAGGCCCTAATCGCAAACACATACAGGGGTGGCGTCGACGCAGCGATACAGATCACTCTGGATCGCGCAGACGGCGGAGGATTCAGCGGCGCCCCCCTTGAGGAAGCTATTAGCTGGGGGAAGATCAAAACGCCGAAAAAACTCGTAACAGTGGTCGGAGACGCTACAGTTTTGTTTCCCCTACTGACTGCGGCCGCTCTTGACCGAGTTGAGAATTAGGTCCAGGTTGAGACTGAATTCAATGGGAGTTTGACGATAATTCCGACGCATGAATAATGGTCAGACCAATTATGTGTTCTTTTGAATCAAGCGAAGCGAGCACCATTCCATCGGCATCCAAAGGTTCAGAGTTAATTATTCTTCCATGCCCAAATCTAGCGTAGAGAACATCAGCCTCTTCATCGTAATCAACCGAAACAACCTTTCTGAGACTTGGACGTTTCTTTGCTTTCTCGAGCGCTTTTGATATAACCCGGAATGGATCGACTGCCATTTTCACTTCAGTCTTTGCCACCGCTTGAACCTCCTCTTCATTCTTGTACTTGATATTGGGAATGCTGTCACTATAAAGCCATCGTGATTCGAAAACTCTCTGTAATGGACTGTCAGAGTAGATGCAAGGCCAACTCGAGTTAGTGCCGCAAATCTTGAAACAGCAGCAAGTTCTCCCGTTTTCGGGAATATGTACACGTGTTCGGGGCGAGAAACAGTCCTTAGAACCAACTCGCGAAAGTCCTTCAGCTCCTGGTGATGCTTCGTAATATGGAACCATCGCTCCTCTGTCAAGCGAATCAGGACGCCATTTACAGAAAGCGCATGGTACAGAAATGGCAAAACCCATCTACACTCTACAACTGCAGGTCTGCCTATCTAGATTTTGGAGCCTCGGGCGGCAACGGAACAAATGGTTCAGAATAACTCCGGGAAGGAAAGTCGAAGACAACCTTCGGGCTCTCGCCCATGAAAGAATGAAAAGTCTCTAGGCTTGGTCGATTCTAATCTTCTGCGGTTGCGAAGCTCGAAACTCAATCGCAAATTTACTTCGTTCTTGGGAGATGAATTTCCAGTATTCCGCGTTTGAATTTTCTTGTGGCCTGCTTCTCGTTGACTGGTACGGGCATGCGGATGATTGCGTGGTAGGAGGTGAATTCTCCATGCCTGTGCTTTGCTCCGAGATCATGGAACGTAATGCGTTTCGTGGTCTCCGCGAACACCTCGATCGAATCTTTGGTTGGGAGTTTTAGTTTCACAGACTTTTGATTGGCGTAGGGTAAGTCGACTGTTAGGACGACTTCTTCGGCCGCTACGAATAGGTTGTATAATGGTTGGATGGCGGACGCCGCGGCGTTCCACCCCGAGCCATGAGGCGGTGATGTATTGACTCTTGATTCTGTACTCATTGGGTTCACCCGTAGAGTGGGGGGAGGTCGTATTCATGTGACTTGTTCATCTTGTTCATCTCTTCGTGTGTTCGGTGCATCATATCCTTACTGCGCAGACGGAGCTCCTCTCCCCTCTTCAGAAGCTCTGAGACATCCACCTTCAAATCCAGAATCTTGTTAACCGCGGTCAAGGCTGCGCCTGCGGCTTCAGGGTCAGGGTAATTGTAATGGGATTGCGTAAGTAAGGTAATGGCGGGTAGGGAGGTTTCGGCACACTTCCGTAGGAGAAGCCCGTATGCCCCTACAATGTATCCTTCCTCTAAGACCTCGGCGGCTCCATGGAGTTGAGGCTCGAGATTCTTGGCTGAGAGGGCGGCGAACACTTTGGGCACGTCTATGTCCTGACGATTAGAAACAGCCATTCCGCCTAGCGAGAGCATCAACTTGGCGTTCTTGCCGTGAGCCCATTCTACGAGGTCGTTGGCGAGGGGACGGATGAGTGAGCTTGGGATTACGGTTTCGGATATGACAACCACGAGCCCATTGCCCGAGAAGATGCGAAAGGGGGCTTTAGGTAAACCTCCGTGAAGCACGATCATGGGGGGAAGTAGGTCCGATTCTATCGCGCCCACTTCCTTCAGCTTCAGATCGCTGATTATGTGGGACGCGGCTAGGAGACCTACTAGGCCCACGTCGGGTAGGCCGTTAATCACAACTGCACCTTTAGGAACCGTGCCGGTTTCGATGATTCTTAACCCGTCATTCGCAGACAGGTTATCAGGCATCCATCAGACCTTCCGACAAGAGACATTCGAAGGAACCTCCGGCGATCAAATAAAGGGTTCGTACGGAGCACGTGATTTCTCAGGTGGCCACCCGTGAACACCTTCCCGGGAGATCCTGTTCGCGACTCACCGGTGAGTCTACCTCAGAAAACGCGACTCATAGGAGAGTTACGCAGCCGGAACACGGGTGACGGTCACAGTGACGGTCACCAGGTTTTCTCCCCAAACCGGACGGGGCATTCCCGTATAACCGGGTTATACCCTCATCCTTAGTTTCGTATGATCAGCTGGCGGAATGGGCGCGTCGGTTTGCTGCGTGCAGCTTGCCCGCACGCCGTCGGGTCGACATCGTGGTGTCACGGCCGGCTGTAAGTCAGTGACTTACACCTAGGGGAGCCCCCTACCTCGAGACGGGTGAAAAATCAGTGTGTAAGTCACAGTGACTTACACCGACGTTTTCCCCGTGAAAGCGTGGGGATGACGGCTATGCAGGGATGGACTATTTTAGGTCAAACTCATGGTGGCTACCGCTGTGGCTGCCGGCTTGTTTTCGCGGCTAAAATCAGTGTGACAGTCACGTGACGGTCACCCGCCTCATGACGGTCGCATGGATCCAAGCGAGAAAAACAAGGTTTGGCACGAAAATCTACCTCACCCCCACCGAACACAAATTTGTTCCCCCAGGAACAAATTCAGTTCAATCATGTGTGGTCGCCGGTGACCATATCCTGCGAGAGTATGGTCGCCCATGACCACTGTGGCGGCACTCCCTAGGGGAGGTGAAAATCGTGGTGACCTACACTGTGTAGGTCAGCCTTGGTTTCATTCAGCAAAACCCGAGGTTATCCGATTCTTCCAATGACCCATGCATAGACGGTACTGCTTCGGAGTAGTGAATGGATCTTGGTAGTAATGTGCCTGACGTGAGGTGGACCACACCCTTCCGACAGGGTGGGCCACACCCATAACGCCCAACCAACTCGACCTAGGCATTTCTCCACATCCAAGCGTTGAAAGCGGCTTCAGGGCTCAGAATCGTTCTTCGTAGGCAGAGTCGGCAGAACTTTTAGGCCACGGGTAACAACGCATGAACTTGTTCGAGAGCGTGGTTTGTATGAGTGCGCCTGAGGGTTTGGGTAGATCGCTTAGGGACGCGGTTAAGAAACTGCTCAGGCTGGCCGTGGTTGACGAGAAAGCCGTTAAGGAGCTCGTACGCGACCTTCAACGGGCACTGCTCCAATCCGACGTTAACGTAAACTTGGTTCTGCAGATTTCTCAAGCGGTGGAGAAAAGATCCCTCGAAGAGAAGTTACCGCCGGGAATATCCCGCCATGATCATGTCGTGAAGGTGCTGTACGAGGAACTTACCCGATTCCTCGGCGAGGAACCGGCAAAACTCATCATCGAACCGGGTAACCGTCAAGTAGTCATGCTCGTCGGAATCCAGGGGACGGGCAAGACGACGGCGTCGGTTAAACTGGCTCGATTCTACCAGAAACGGGGTTTACGTCCGGCGATTATTTGCGCTGACACGTATCGGCCGGGTGCGTTTGATCAGTTGAAGCAGCTTGCGGATAGGGTTACCGTCCCGGTGTATGGGGAACCGAACGGGAAGGATCCTTTGAAGATTGTTCGGAAGGGGATGGAGCAGTTTGCGGGCGAGAAGTATGATTTTATTATCGTTGATACGGCTGGGAGGCACAAGGACGAAAAGGAACTTATGAGTGAAATGAGGGATCTGGCGAAGCAAATTCAACCGAATGAAATTATCCTAGCCATAGACGCCTCGATTGGGCAGGCGGCCACGTCCCAAGCATCGGCGTTTAACGAGAGCACAAAGATTGGTTCTATCTTAGTAACTAAGCTGGATGGGACGGCTAAGGGAGGAGGCGCCCTGTCCGCGGTGGCGGCGACCCATGCTAAGATCAAATTCATCGGGACGGGAGAGAAGATCGATGACATAGAACAATTCATACCCGCCACCTTCGTCGGCCGACTTCTCGGAATGGGCGACATCAAATCGCTCGTTGAGAAGGTGAGGGAGGCACAGGTTGAGATTCCGCAGAAGAAGGCTAGAGCGTTTCTTGAGGGCAAGTTCACTCTGAAAGATATGTACGAACAGATGGTGGCGGTGAGGAAGATGGGCCCCCTCAAGAAACTGGTGGGCATGGTGCCTGGAGGAATGAACATCCCTGATGATGCGATGGAAACCGCCGAGAAAAGACTAGACGCTTGGAAGGTAATTATTCAGTCAATGACAAGGGAAGAGGTTGAAGACCCCAAACTCATCGACTCATCCAGAGCCAGAAGAATCGCCCGAGGCTCAGGAACAACCGACAGAGACGTCAAGGAAATGATCAATCAATATCATATGATGAAGAAAATGATGAAGACCATGAAACGTAGGGGCGGAGCTTTGGGAAGAGGAGGCAAGCTGCCCTTCCCAACAAGATGAAGACCCCACGACAAAAAAATGAGGAATACCAAACACTGGGCGGAGGAGATCTCATCAAAGACTAGACTGGCGCAGTTCAAATGGCACTGCAAACCAATTATCCAAGACGGGTATCAACGGGATATCGCGACGGACGATAGGCCCTACGGCAAGAAAGGATTGTGACGTTTGTTACCGTCCGTAACAGGCCCATATAACCCACTTTCTTACAGGTAACGTTACCTTCACGGTTGAAAACAGGATGGAATTTGCCTGTTACCAATCGGTTGATGGGACGTCCGCGAGAAGTGTAAAAGTAAACGAGAGGAATGACAGTAATTATTGCTGTGAGTTCGTTTGTGACAGTGATTCTTGGCTACGCAGTAATGCTGACGGCAAACAGTGCCGAAGATTACGCTTCAGGGGGCTTACTTGTGATAGTCTTTCTGCCTCTTGGCATGGCCCCAATTGTAGCTGAGCTCCTTGAGAAATATGCGGGAATAGCGTCCTAGTTGCCCGTACACGAAACCTAATTGCTAACTTCCGAAGCTGGTCTGTTGGCAGCTTTGCCAACATTCTTTGACTTAATCACCCTCATCGGTGTTGCCGCTTTCTTTGGTTGGCTCGCGTTTGCGCCGCTTCAAGCTGACCAATTGGAAAAATATGACCATTATAATCTAGAGACGCGAGCGAAAGCACGCCGAAACCTCAATGCCGTAAATGATTATTTCGCGATTTCGTTTATGTTCTTTGTCATTTCGGCTTGTTCTGATTATCTGGTTAATTCTTCTGCCAACTTTCCACTTGGAAACGTGTTTCGGATATCGGGATCAGCTTACCCGTTCTACCATCACGCGCAGATCATGTACCTCCTCGTTGCATTTTGTTTTGTTGCTGGAATAGTCATGCTTGCTGCACCGATGTG
>JBEKPE010000024.1:0-17918 GCA_049521055.1 Bathyarchaeia archaeon | reverse complement strand
ACTTGCCATGCTTACGCTTTCGCGTACAACCGCGTCAAACAGGGCTTCTTTGTTCTTGAAGTAATAGTAGACTGTGGGTGGGGTGACATCTGCGGCCTTACATATCTCACGCATGGCTACGTTTGAGAATCCGCGCTGAGTGAAGAGTTCTTTCGCGACCTCGAGTATACGTTGCTCTTGAGTAACCGTAGACATCCTAGTCAACTCAGAACAGTCGTTTGCGTCGGTGTCAGTTCTTCCGTGTGTGGAGTGTAAGGGCAAGCGGGATCTTCTTCGAACGGGTCACCAAACTCAGCGAAAGCTCTAGACCGTGAACCACCACAAATCTCCCTGTATTCGCAAACGCCACAGCGTCCTTTCAACTTCGAAGAGTCCCTCAGGGCGGTGAACAATGGGTTTGATCGATATATCGACCTGAGGCTCTCGCTCGGAACTTTTCCAGTGCTTATGGGTAGAAAACCGCTTGGATAAACCTCTCCGTCGTAGGTTACAAAGAGAATCCCCCTTCCATCTCTTGTAGGAGTAGACTTCAGGGAGGGCGAATTCGTGGGTTCTCCTTCAAGTGTTCGCAATTTGGCCATGAGATTTCGATAAAGCTCGCCGTTCGGAGGCGCGTGACCGTTTCCTCGCTCAGCACGTATTCTTCTGAAGTGTGGGCCCTCTGCGGTTCGCACAGGCACGCCATAATGTGACGCGTCATAGAGAAAGTGCATAACTTCTTCACATTCCGTTGCCTCAAGGCTTTCAAGTGATGCTCCGCGGCCTGTTCGAATTAGGAAAAATACTTCCCAAGCGACCGATCCACTCTGCTTAACAATGTGAAAGATTTCAGCTAACTCGTTGATGTTGCTCCTCATCACTGTTGTATTGATTTGCGCCCTCAATCCTGCGTTCTTCGCAGATTGCATCGCCTGAATCGTCTTCTGCCATGTGCCTCTGATTCCACGAAGTTTGTCGTGGGTTTCGGGTGAGGCTCCGTCGAGGCTGACGGATATGATGTCAACGCCCATCTCCTTCATTCTAGAAACCGTAGTCTCGTTTAGTTTCGGCGTCACGCTTGCCGCTAGAGCCACATAGATGGATTTGCTCTTCGCGTAATCGATTAAGTCGAAGATGTCGTCCCGCATCAGCGGGTCGCCCCCGGTAAGTAGAAGGGCCGGGTAAGGTTCGCCAAAATCCACAAGTTGATCGATGAGTTCCAACCCCTGTTGATAATCCAGTTCACCTGGCATCCGAGTCCTGATCGCTCTCGCCCTACAGTGCCTACATGATAGGAGACAGGCCTTGGTTGTTTCCCAGCAAACGAAGACAGGCGCCTCGGAGAGGTCGGCTCTCATCGTCCAAGGAGGTCGCGTGGAACTCAAGTTCTGCAATCACACTCGCGTTCAGGGCGGGTAAGTTTTTCTTGCTTGTTTTGGCGCTCTATTTAACGTTCGTTATATACCAGCTATAGATTATTCGAAATGGCTTTCTGGTTCCCGGATCAACTCGACTGGGATTGTGAACTGATAGCTGCGGGCATTCGTGAAGCTTAAGTTTAGACGTAATACGTCATGGTCTGGGATGCGTTTTGAATTACCAGAACATATTGGTCACAAAAGAGGGCGCTATCGGAATAATTCAGTTGAATCGTCCGAAAGTCTTGAACGCCCTCAATTTCGAGCTTATGACGGAACTGGTAAACGCGCTTGAGGAATTAGATAGAGAAGCAGCCGTCAAGGTGATTATTCTGACGGGCGGCGAAAGGGCTTTCGCGGCCGGAGCTGACTTGGCGGAAATGTCACAAGCAACGCCTGTTGACCTGCTGCTTGGCCGAAGGTTTGAGTTGTGGGATCGGATCAGGAAGATCTCGAAACCCATGATAGCGGCTGTGAGCGGTTACTGCTTGGGAGGCGGAAATGAGCTGGCTATGAATTGTGACCTTATTATCGCGTCCGAGACTGCGACGTTCGGTCAACCAGAAGTAAACGTTGGGATTATTCCGGGCGCCGGTGGGACACAACGTTTGCCGCGCGTTGTTGGAAAATACAAGGCGATGGAAATGATTCTGACGGGCAAGCCTATTTCGGCGGACGAAGCGTTCAGGATTGGTTTAGTTAATCATGTAGTTCCTCCCGAAAGCTTGATGGAGGAAGCTAAGAAGATCGCCACCGATATCGCATCAAAACCTCCAATCTCGATCCGATCTGCCAAAGAAGCGATCTTGAGGGCGCAGGACACGACACTTGAAGTTGGCTTAGAGTTTGAACGAAAAGCGTTCTACATGCTGTTCGCCACCGAGGATGGTAAGGAAGGCATGAAGGCCTTCCTCGAGAAGAGAAAACCAAACTTCAAAGGGAAATAGAATGAGGCACCGGATTTTTGAAATCGCGTTTATTGGTTCAGCGATTGCATTGGTTGGTTTGGTAGGCCTGCTGAATTGTCTGCAAGGTACTCCATTTTTAGGCGGCTTGAAGTGCACCTATACACTCACGTCAAGTGATTTCGTGATTAAGCTAGGCGCTACCGCTGTTTTTCTGCTGTTCCTCGCGTTGCTGCTCGGCCCCGTACTCGCCACACTTATTCAACCACGTATCAGCAAGCAACAGAACCCTACTTGACTTTGAGGGATCGTAAACGAGCCAACCTTACCAGGCAATCATTTACGAAAAATCTGAGAACATCGGAACAATAACGCTCAACAGACCTGAAGTGCTCAACGCTGTAAACGAAAGAATGGGACGAGAATTCTTGGACGCCCTGAAGGTGACCGCGCAAGACGAGGACGTACGTTCAGTCATCATCACAGGCAAAGGGAGAGCATTCTCCGCCGGAGAGGACATTCAAGATCTGCGGGGGCAGTATGAGAGGGGCGAGAACCCTCGGCTAGGTGAGAGGCTTCATTACAAATACAACCCGATCATTCGGCGCATCCGCCAAATGCCTAAGCCAGTCATCGCCGCCGTCAATGGCGTGGCTGCGGGTGCCGGGGCAGGAATCGCATACTCATGCGACTTTCGGATAGCAGCAGAAAACGCAAAGTTCATTCAAGCATTCATTCGCGTTGGCCTTGCGCCGGACTCCGGAACTAGCTTCTTCCTTCCAAGACTGGTGGGTTTTGCGAAAGCACTAGAATTATCGTTAACAGGGGACGAACTCACGGCCAAAGACGCGGAACGCCTAGGATTGGTCTACAAAGTTGTTCCAACAGACCAATTGATGATAATCACAAGGGAACTCGCCGCTAAATTGTCCCAAGGCCCTACCAGAGCGATCGGACTCACGAAACGGGCATTGAACAAGTCAATCTCTTCTGACCTAGAAACAGTCCTGGAATACGAGAGTTATTTGCAAGAGATCGCAGGCGCGACGTCCGATCATCTTGAAGCTGTCCGAGCCTTCTTCGAAAAGAGAAAGCCAGTTTTCAAAGGAAAGTAGTTACGACTAGAATGGGGTGGCCACGGGTTCGTCTGCGCGTACGTCAACCTCGACCCCTTCCAAATCGATTTCGGGAATGGCAGGAACAGGTATGCCTAGTCTCTCGATTTGTTCTCTGCGCCTCTGAATTGCCTTACGCCAGCCGTTCGATTTTTCTTCGATGGAAGGGACTCCTAGGCCTGAGTCTCTTGCAACTTCCTCCATTTCTGTGTCGATCTCATCGAAGTCTTTGGGTAGATGCCAGAATATGGGCATTGGGTGGTAGAGTAGGGGAGAGAGGAAGATGAAGCCGTGTTTCATCTGTCGTGTTATCATCAACTTCTGATCTGCTTGGAAGTCTTTGGCTAGGTTATCCAGAAGACATAATGTCCCAGCTAAATGTCGTGATTCGTCCACCGTCACGTTTTGGAACGCTTCCTTGTAGAGTCTGATTTTTGAGAGATCGCTGACGGTATTGAAGATCAGTTGGGCTCCGATCTCCGCGAAGAAGAAGCTTGAGAATATCAGCTCTAGTGGATATTTGTCCCAAGCTTTCATGAACCCATCCCAGTACCTCCTCCCGTTATCATAAAGAGCAGTGATGTTCTTCAACGCCCGCTTTTCGAAGTCGGTTGTGGCGTTGTACTTGTATGGGAAATTCGGGCAGAGCTTATTGCAAGCACGCCTGCAAACCTCGTCATGCCTACATTCATCGAATGTCACCGCCGCCAAAAACTTCTTGGTTGGATCCTCCATATCATACATAGCCGCCTTCAACATCGCTGTCCCGAACGCTGCGATTCCTGATTTCTCGAATAGCGCAAGCTTAGCCATCCAATACGCCTGCGCAACGCGTTCCTTTACGTCTAGGCCAGTGGGATCGAGTGTGTCCCAAGACAGTGTGACAGGGTTCCAGTCTTGAACGAAGGACTGCTCATAAGTGCGAAGCAACTGTTGCGTCTTAACAGTCCAGTTGCCCGGGAAAATGTTCGGTTCAGCAGGCGTCTTTGACATGGAGCCCATTCTAGGGTGAAAGGAAATGCTCCTTTAAGGATTCCGAAGTCACGTGTTCCCTATCTCATCAACATGATGCATGGTCAAATGTTTTGTGAACAACTGTATGCGAACTAGTGAAGTATACTTCCGCCGTCTAACACGATCGTTTGCCCGTTTATGAATGTCGAATCGTCTGAACAAAGGAACGTGAGAATCTTGGCGATCTCTTCAGGTTTGCCGAATCGTTTGATGAGATTCTCGCCTTTTTCCCTTTCCAACTCTTCCGCCGTCAGTTCTGTTACCCATTCGGTTTCAACGTTCCCGAGTGCTACTGTATTTACTCGAACGTAGGGTGCGAGCTCAACAGCGAGCGCCTTCGTCAAGCCAATGACGCCCGCCTTAGCTACCGTAAATGCAAACCCCCTATCGTGCCCAGCCAAAGCAGGAGTTGAGCTAACGTTCACAATCACCCCCTTCTTTTGTTTCAGAAATTGCGGCGCAACGGCCCGCGCACAGAGGAAGGACCCGAACAAGTCCACGTTGATAGGTTTGAAGAAATCTTCCGGCGACAGTTCCAAGAAACGCCTATTCCACTCACCCCTTGCAGGGTAGCCGGCTAAGTTTAGTAGAAAATCCACCTTCCCGAACTTGCCAACCGCAGCTTCAACCATACGTTGAACCTGGCGGGGAGACTCCTTCACGTCTGTGAAGTTGACTTGCGCTAGCAGGGCCTTTCGGCCGAGAGAAGCTATCTCTTTAGCGACCTTCTCTGCCGCACTCTCATTGGAATGATATTGCACGACCACATCGGCACCTTCCCTTGCGAATTCTAGGGCGGCAGCACGGCCGATGCCGCCGCTGGCTCCCGTGACTATGGCAACCTTCCCGGATATCGTCGACATTTAGGTAGACCACTACCCATACAGTTGGGCGTTACAGGGCTATATGTTACAAGCAACAGGACTCCCATTGAGTAGACTTTATTTCTTCCAGAACCCGAATAATGGTTAGAGAGGAAAATCAGTCGCCCACTTTTGAGCAACTGACCCAGTTCAACAAGCGCGTGCCCGTCTTAGTCTATGAGAAAATCAAGACTGGACGGTTTCTGCTCATAAAGCGCTACAAAAACAAGCTGGTTTTTGTCGGCAAATTGAATGTCTTGGGTATCCTCCTGTTAGGGATTACTGGGTACTGGTATCTTTCTGGCACCAAATATCACAGCTACGTGTTGGAAGGGCTTTTGGGCATCATGTCCACCGCCAAGTTGGATGACAGACTCTACCAGGTAACCGATTGGGGCCATAAGAAGGGCCGACTACTCGTCTATGTAACAAAAGAAACACCGAGAACACCAATACGAACTCAGGAAGTTTAACTTGAGAAATTCATTCGCCGCAAAAAGAGATTCAGCATCGACTCATATAGAGTTAGAAACCAGTCGTCTGGCAGAGAAGGCCCAAATGCTTTAATGTGATTCAAGGCTACGCTAGAGAGGACTTCGTGGTAGAAGAAAAACCGGCAGCAAACGACGCAGAACTTGACGATGAATATTTGCCTGCTTATTGCCGTAACGGAAAAGAACATCGACATCCAGTTTAGCCGAGATGTTCTGGAACACAGTTTCGTGGTAGCGTGGAGTTTCGACTACCTAAGAGATCCCTCTCATTGAGGCCTAGCGCGTGAGGATATAGGAAAAGTTTCCATTCTCTAGCTTCGACGGCTCAAGCTTCAGTTTTGTGCCCGCCCTCAGATTCTCCATCGGAATTCTCTGATCGATCCATGCCAAAACCTTTGGCCCTTCGGAAAATTCAGCTAAGCCTAGCAAATAGGGGGCTTGTTCTTTGAAAGATGTTGGAGCAGCGTCTACCTTTGTGAATGTTATCAACGAACAATCCCCCGACAACAACTCCCATTCGAAGTTAGAGGAGAGACATTGACCGCAATACGCCCGAGGCGGAAATTGTATGACACCGCATTCTAGGCATTTCGTACCATAAATTCTACCGGCCTCCAAGTACTCGACGAATTTTGAAACCTTTGTTTGGCTTGCGAAGGAAACCCAGCCGAATTTTTCGAAACCCAAGTTCTAGCCCTCTATGGTGTTATTGTCAGCTTGCGCGGAGGACCGTGCAAACAGCGTACATTCCGATTCCACCGATGTTGTGGGCTAGGCCAAGTTTCGCGTTCGGTACCTGGTTCGCGTCGGCTTCGTTGCGGAGCTGCTTTGCAATGGAGATTATGTGAGCGGCTCCGGTCGCACCCACAGGATGCCCCTTCGCCAGCAAACCTCCATCCACGTTTACTGGCATCTTTCCTCCAATGTATGATTGACCTTCCTCAATGAACTTCCCGCCTTCGCCCCGTTTGCAGAATCCTAGATCCTCGTAATTGATTATCTCTGCTGAGGTGAAGCTGTCATGTACTTCTGCAACGTCTATTTGGTGCGCCGTCACTTTAGCCATCTTGTAGGCCTGTTTGGCTGCGAGGACGCTGCATTCGAAGCTCGCGAACTCGCTGCGACTTGTCAGGGACATAGGGCTTGATGCGAGTCCTAGGCCGGCTAACCAAACTGGAGTGTCCGTAAATTTCCGTGCTAACTTTTCAGCAGCTAGAATTATGCAGGTGGCGCCATCTGCGTTGGCGCAGCAGTCATAAAGTTTGAGTGGGCTTGCGACGATTCGGGATTTTAGAACGTCATCGAGAGTGATTTCCTTTTGGAACATGGCATAAGGATTCTTAGCGCCGTACATGTGGTTCTTAACCGACACAAGCGCCAACTGTTCCTCGGTTGTCCCATACCGGTCCATGTGAGCTCGAGCATGCATCGCATAGTACGCCGGCATAGTCGGACCGAAGGGAGACTCCCACATCACGTCCCCCGACCTGCTCATTACATCCTGCACCTCTGCAGCGTCGAGTTCGGTCATCTTCTGAAAGCCAACAACCGCAACAACATCGTGCAACCCAGCCTGAATCATGGACCAACCTACTCTAACCCCAACGCCTGAAGAGGCGCACGCGGCCTCTACGTGCAACGTGGGGGTTGGATTAAGACCTAGATATTCAGCCATAATCCCTGCTGGAGACCGCTGTTTATCGTAGTGAGTTCCCGAGCACACAATTAGTGTCGAAATATCCTTCCTACCCAGCCCTGCGTCGGATAGCGCTCCCTTGAAAGCTTCAGCGACAAGCTCCCGGCTTGAGGTGTCAGGAATCTTCCCGAACTTAGTTTGCCCTATCCCTACTATGCCAACCCGCAAGAATCTGCCCTCATTCCCGAATACGGATGATGGAGGCGTAAGCGGCTAATTTATTTGGTTATCTAGGAGGTCTAGCAAAGGAATATGTATCGTGGCTTGAGGCACGCTTCGGAATCGGGCACCCTTGATAGTTAGTGATGAGCCGTCAAAGCAACGTATCCTTGCGGCGATGGCCGACGAGTATTCCAGAAAGATATTGACGGCTACAATCCAAGAGCCGATCAGTGCGCTCGAATTGAGCAAGAAGTATGAGATACCGATTACCACAGTTTATAGGCGCATAGAGGAACTCGTGGAAGCAGGTTTACTGGCCGCAGTTAAATCTGGCAGGACAACGGACGGCAAATGGTTTGACCTGTACAGAAGCCTTCTTCGGCGGATCGATGTGGGCTTCGAAAATGGCGATGTTCGAATCGAGATAATCGTAAATGAACATGTTTCGGACCGTTTTACACGAATGTGGACTTCGATCCCAACAATCTGAGTGAAGCGGATGGTTGTGGTTGAGCTTTCTCAGATCTTCTGGGTAACCACCCTTACGAAGATCGTAGCGCTCATACTTGGCGGATTCATCGTCTACCTTGCATACAAGGGGTACAAGAGAAACTCCAGCAAACCACTACTTTACGTAGCGCTTGGGTTTGCACTGATAACAGCGGGCACTATTGCTGAAGGAATACTCTACGTGCTACTTGGGTCGGAATTGTTGAGTGCAATCGCTGCGGGAACAGCCGTGGTGGTTCTCGGTTTCGTCGTGATAATATATTCGATTTACTCGGTCAAATGAAGACGCAAATGCCCTATTCTTCACTTGCGACTTGAGTCCTTACGCAAATACATTCGTCTTGATAACGGCCGCAACTTGGACACCGCGGTCTACCTGTCAAGGCTTCGATCTTTTGGTTCTTTACGAGAGTACGAATCTCATCGGGGAGCATCGGTTCGTAGAATACTCGAAGCACCCACCTAGTCAGATCCTTCTCAGTTACTATGCCAACCAACTTTTCATTTTCGATTATGGGAAGGCGCCTAACGCCTAATCTCAACATTGTCTCGAAGCTTCGCCATATCTCCATGTCTGGAGTACCGGTTTGCAGAGGCCGAGACATGAGACTCCGAGCCGGTAACCTAAGTAGACTATCTCCCCGCAAAGCGGCTCGGGTTACATCGCGTTCAGTAATAATACCAACGGGTTTCTGTTTGTCAGTTACCACTACGCTTCCGATATCGAACTTGACCATGAGCCGGAGCGCTTCCTCCACGCGTTCAGTAATGTCTATCGTGACGATGTTAGTTGTCATGATCTCTGATAGAAGCGCGCTTTCGGCACTTTTCATGGAGACCTATCGAATAAGCGCCCTCTGACGTATAATAGACGAGTTAACAATTACCAACAATGAGAACAAAAGTAGAAGACGTAATGTAGATTTGAGGAGCATCCACAAACGTCAGAGAAAGTCCAGAATAACAACTAGATCCGGGTTGGAGTAGCCCCGGAGTTTGGACATCTATTATATCGAGCGTTGTGTTAGCGGCCGTGAACTGTATGTGAGTAGTCTGGCTTGAGTCCGAGTCTTTACGAAACAACGATTCGCCGGGCAATGTTTCTCGCGCCACCTGAGACTGCGCATGAGATTGCTAAATGGTTCTTCAAGCGCCCTTCCCTCTGGCGTCCTTTGAGTTGGCGTCTGTGTGTTAGAGACGAAAGACTCCATGTCAAAATGGGAAACATTGAACTGCCAAACCCAGTTGGACTCGCTGCAGGATTTGATAAGAACTGCGAGATGTGGAATTCGCTCTTCAGAATAGGGTTTGGGTATCTCACTTTGGGGACTGTAACCTTGAACTCGCGCGAGGGCAATCCGAAGCCTAGAATGTGGCGCTATCCGGAACAATCACTAGTCAATTCGATGGGACTACCAAATAGAGGGGCCCGAGAGAACGTCGCAAATCTCATGCAAAGGCCGTCCAATATGGAACCCATCATCGTGAGCGTTTCCGGGCTGAATATAGAAGAATTCGTTGAATGTTACCGCCTAATGGAACCGTCGGCTGACGGAATTGAGTTGAACATTAGCACACCCAACACCCTGGGGGTAAGGATTTTCCAAGAGCCGGACATGCTCACCAGACTTCTAAAAGCAATCAACGAAATAAGAACGTCGAATAAACCGATCTGGGTGAAGATTCCACCGTACTTTGAAGACGAAGGACGTGAGAAGGTTCACGAACTAATCGACGTCTGCGCAAAGGCGGCTGTCACTGGCTTGACCGCGACAAACACCAAGCTCGTCAACGAACCCCGTGCGAGCATTGGGACCGGAGGCTTGAGCGGACCACCAATTTTCAACGATATGCTTCGAATCGTAGCAGACATCTATGACTACACTGAAGGTAGAATCCCAATTAACGCATGCGGTGGTATATCATCAGGCTTCGACGCCTGGAAAGCCTTCGAAGCAGGTGCCTCCTCAGTACAACTCTACACCGCGTTAGTTTATCATGGCCCTGGAGTCGTGTCAAGAATCAACAAACAAATACTGCGCCTTCTCGCAGAATCCAAGTTGGATTCTGTGAGTGAAGTCATAGGCACGCGCCATAAATGAAACTCAAATGGAAAAACCACAGAAAGCCATAACTTGCCGAGAGTAATGGCTAGAGGAACATGAAACCTCTGCAGACCGATTCTGAAACTCGTAATCCTCAGTGGTACGCCGCTGATTTCATAACGCAACTCCAGCTGGATTCAGAAGCTGACCAAAGGTGCGAATGGTCGTGCCTACTTTGGTCCAAAGATCATTGGGCTGCTGAGGCAAAAAGAGCGCAGATAAACTTGCAACAGACTAAGAAACCCGTCAGCGACTCCGAGCAGCCCGCGCTTCAAACGCTCCTTCCGGAAGCTCAATTTCTCAACACTGTCGCACAGGTTTACTCAAGACTGTTCGGTCGCACAGATCAATTCTGCGATACCAAGGATTTCCAGAAATGTCCATACATGGGCCAACGCCAGAACTTGCTAGAAACTGGTTCACTAGCGAGCGTGTTCGTCACTATCCTACACAAAGCAACCCTATACGCAATGCTTGATCGACACCCAATCGACAGCGGCCTCATGAATGACGAATATGAAGACGTTTATGGAATCAACCTTACTAGCTTCCAAGACCTAGAAAGATCCCTGATGGACGGGAGGTTCGAAATCCTCTACGAAGCCGTCTTAAAACGAGCTAAACAACTCGCTGGCATATCAACCTAAGACAAAGTATCGAGTCCACCACTATTCGTAGGTTGAGCCGGGTCCGTGCTACATTAACTACGCCAGCCATTTCAGGGATACTAATATTGGAAACATAGCTGCCTCGACGATCAGTTGATTTGAGTTGTCGCAAGGCCCCGTAGCAGCTGTCGTTATGCAGTTGAGTTTGAAATATGTGAAAGCTAGTCTTGCCTATCTCGCTGCCGGAGGAACACTCCTCCTCTTGGTTTTTTCACATCTGCTCCCGTTCGACCTGATGGCATTTTACTTTATGCAGCTCTATGGTTTTGTTGCGATGATGATCTTCGGCCTCTCATACCTCTTTGTCCCATCATTCGCTCATGCTTTCCTTCACAGCATTCGCCTTGCGAGATTACAGTTCTGGCTCATGAACGTTGGAGTGATAGGAATGACCACGGCATTCTCTGGATTGATCCCTTACAACCCTAACATAAAATTCGCCTATGTCGGATTCCTTCTGATCCTAGTATGCGCGCTATACTTACACGTCTACAACCTATGGATAACTATGCGCGGCTGGAAAGGATCCCCCGGAGAGAAATTAGCGCACGACACAAAAGCCACAACTGCAAAGGCCTAGCATCATGCATCAAAGACCATGTCAGCATGGTTCTCCCGCCAGATCGAGACTCGCTATGAGCGCAGGTTTTTCAGTATGGAATTATCCGACTGAAGATCAAAGAGACTTTTGGTGATCCTCCGTTGAATGCATACGGTATCATGTTCAAGAAGCAACTTCTAGTCCTTCTACTTGTCCTAGCATCAATTGCTGGTTCCCTCTATGCGATCTTTACTTTCTTAGCCGCGATGAGTTTCGATGGGACATTAGGTTTGGTTCTGTTCCTAATGGTTACTGCCCTTCTAATAGCGGGCTATATGCTAGGATTCATGTTGTTCGCGTTCTTGGCAATCTTGTTTCTTTCGAATTACTGGTCAAGGCGTAGCAAATAGACTGCGGTGCTACGTTGGCGGAGGGGAGTGTTCAAATATCATCGTATTCGTTCTACGATCCAATCTGTCAGGCTGTGCATAGCAATGCCGGATGGTTGGTCCCCTCCAAAAAGCGCCAAGATTTGGGGTCATTTATTCAATGAGGTAGTTCGCGCCAACCACTGTATGATGTGTGCCGCCTGCGTTGCCTCATGCCCGATTAACGTGTTAAACGTGAACGTGAACGAGGAACCGGTCATTAAGGGGCCGTGCGCTGCATGCCAAGTATGTTACTATAGTTGCCCCCGGCTCGAGTTACCGATAGATGAAATCGAATATTACTTGTTTGGAAGAACTCGGAAACCCGAAGAGGAATCGTTAGGCATTTACAAGAACGTCTACTCCGCAAGAGCCTTGGAAGAGGAAATATGGCATGCGGGCCAAGACGGCGGAACCACGATAGCGCTTATGACGCATGCGCTTCAAATCGGGTTGATCAACTGTTTTGCCACTTCAGACTTCACAAAATCAAATTCAGTATTCGTTCTCGGAAGCGGAATGACTCTGAAGACGGTCCCCGTGTTAGGTGACACAGCGGCTGACGTAATTCGCACAGCCGGGTCAAAGTATACTCACGGTGGAGTTCTCGGAGTACTTTCGGACGCAGCCGCTTCCTACCCGGATGGCCGGGTTGGCTTGGTAGCCCTACCCTGCGAGTTGCAGGGACTTTGGCGAATGTACACTTCACTTCAAGCCACAGTCAAATTCGGAGGGTCGTGGATACGAGGTGGCCGCCCGGTACTTACTATCGGCCTCTTCTGCTCCAAAGTCTACACCCATGACCAATTGGTGACTGAATTTATTCAGAAGAAACATGGGATAGACCCGACCAAGATTACGCGGACAGTTATCAAGCGTAACCGGTTCAAAGTTTACGCTGGCGCCGATTGCGTTCTCGATGTTGCGACGAAAGAGCTCGAGCCTTACATGAGCCACCCATGCAAGTACTGCATCGACTATGTCGCTGAGCTTGCCGACATTTCTATAGGCGCCGTTGGTTCTCCGGACGGGTGGACTACTGTAATCATTCGCTCCGAACTGGGACAGAAGCTGTTCGATAGCGCCGTTAAGTCGAGGGCAATTGAGGCTGCTCCCATAGAGACCGTAAAACCTGGGCTCCCGTTCGTAGTCAAACTGTGCAACAAGAAGAAACGCGACAGAAATGCATACTACATAAGGCGCGGGTTGAGAGAGGGATTCCTAGAGCAACGTAGAAACGAACTGATACAGATCGCTCCCGCCCCCGAAGCATAACCGGCACAATCGCTCTTGACCATATATCTTAGTCGGAGAAAATCTGATCAAGAAACGTTGACTGTTACACTCTTTATTCGCGTGTAATGACTTATGGCCTGCAGACCACTCTCGTACCCGATCCCGCTATCCTTGTACCCGCCGAATGGCGTCTGCGGATATGCGACTAGGTAATCATTTACGGCCACGACACCTGCCTGAAGCTGGTTAACTAATTGGTTTGCAACTTTGAGATTATTCGTCCAGACCCCCGCATACAACCCAAACTGGGATTCATTCGCCATCCTGAGAACTTCCTCAGCCGACGAGAACTTGAATACCGTTAGAACTGGCCCAAAGATTTCCTCGCAACCAATCTTCATGGTCGCCTTTACGTCGGTGAAGATTGTTGGTTTCAAGAAGAAGCCCTTGCGGAGCGTTGTTTCATCTGGTTCTTGGCCGCCAGTTAGTAGCCGCGCTCCGTCCTCGATACCCGACCTAATGTAACCCATTACTCGTTCTTGCTGATCTTTGGAGATCATTGGGCCAAGCTCTGTTTTTTCATCGAGCCCGGGTCCAATCTTAATCAGTTCGGTCTGTTTCTTGAGCTCGGTTAGGAATTTATCGTAAATTTCTGTGTGGATGAAGAGCCTGGAGCCTGCCCAGCACATTTGACCGGCGTTCGTGAAGATGGCGTACTTTGCCATTTGTACAGCTCGTTGGAAGTCGGCGTCAGGAAATACGATGTTCGGGTTCTTTCCTCCTAACTCAAGGAGAACCGGTGTAATATTTTTCGCTGCGGTTTCCATTATTTGTCGTCCAGTCTCAGTTGAACCCGTGAATGTTATACCGTCAATGTCAGGGTGTGAGACTAACGCCTGTCCCGCCACGGTCCCAGAGCCAGTGATAACATTCATGACCCCATCCGGTAACCCAGATTTCTGACCGTACTCAGCAACTCGGAGAAGAGTAAGCGGTGTTAATTCAGCTGGTTTCGCGATTACCGCGTTGCCTGCAGCTAAGGCGGGGGCTAGACTTCTGGTCGCGAGCGCTAGGGGGTAGTTCCAGGGTATGATGTGCGCTGTTACCCCTAGTGGCTCCCTGAGAGTGTATGTCAACCGGTTGGGAGTAACAGGTATTGTTTCTCCCTGTATCTTGTCTGCAACCCCACCCCAATACTCGAACGCCCGGATAGCCCACGCAACATCACCCTTCGACTCCCGAATGGGTTTACCTTGATTGAGAGTTTCAAGTTTAGCGAGATCTTCGAAATTTTGACGCATCAGAGAGGCGATTTGCATGAGAATCTTACCGCGCTTCGTCTGTTCCATTTCATGCCATGCCGAGCCTTCGAAAGCCTTGCGCGCAACCTCGACGGCTTCGTCCACATCTTCTTTGCCCACTCTTGGGATTCGGCCGATGACTTCGTCGGTTGCAGGATTCCTCAACTCGAACCTTTCAACTGAAGATCCAGAAGTCCATTTTCCGTTAACAAAGTAATCGTAGGTTTGAACCTGTGCGGTCAATTATGTCCCCTATCATGTTCATGTTTGGAGAGCGGTTCTTAAGAGATTAGTCGACGCCCGAAGTTTTAGGTCAGTTTGGCGTTCACTTGAGCGACCAACTCCGCCGTTCCAGTTTCCTTACAGAGTTCCGACGGTAATCCGGAAACGCAAAGAAGTGCGGATATTATGTTGCCCTCGTCGTCAATCGTCTTCCTAATCTCCGACTCAACCTTCTTGAGTTCAGTTTCGGTCTGTCGGAATGTGTGGCCAATGAATATTTTAGGTGTGAAACCCGAACCAATTTGTGAGAACCTTCCTCCAATTAGTAAGAACGGGATCTCCTTCTTCGGGTTGAATTTGCGCAGTAGTTTTTCTTCTGTCTTCAAGAGTTTCTGCAGCGGGTTGAATTCACGGTCCTTGATCTCACGGGCGACAAATTCAATGTGGGGACTTGTGTAAGTGGCCTTCGTGAAATCGTAGGTAGGAAGATTTAGGAAAGGCTCATCTCTCGCGGCGCTAATGGTTTGTTTAAGCCCGTCCCACTGTCCAAATTTTTGGAGGCTTCTTACTATGGCCCACCGCTCAGCGGCGCAATAAGGACAGTACTCGGCTCCCACAAAGAAGACGAACAGTTTGCCACCTCGTCTCATCGCATCTTTTGAAACCTCAACAAATTTGCCGAGGACTTTAGGCTGTTTGCTCATCTCTCTGGAGCGCCGCCACGGCATACGATGGGTCATCATTTATCCCTACCTGTAGGCCTCGACAGAAACTAGCTAACTTTCACCGTACAAGAAGCTTTGCAAACCAGAAACATGCAGAACCTCAAGGCCATAATGTTCCCAATTTGAGTCCCAAGCATTGACCCTACCAGATAGAGAATATGCTTTCCTGGCTTGCACATCAGATACCTCGAGACATAAGTGGCCGACACTTACCTTGGATGGGACGTCTGACATACCTGCTACCGGGCCATCTGTGGCAACAGGTACGGTATTACGTTTCCCTAAAGAAGACGGAAGTTCTTCCTCTTTGCTTTCAGAGAATATTCTTACTAACTCGAATCGAGTCAACGAAAATCGCCTGAATTTCGCGATAGCCGATAAGAGGTCTTTTAAACAGAGCACCGCGAGCAGCTAGATGGGTGAAATAGCATGACAAACCAACCCCGCGAAGAGGACACACTCAGACATGTGATGACAAGCCCAGTTAGAACAATGGAGTCGAATGGAACTGTTGCCGCTGCGGCAAACATCATGGTTCAACACGATTTTGGGTCGATCGTTGTAGTTGAAGGCAAGAAACCTGTTGGGATCATAACGGAACGAGACATAACAAAACAAGTCATCAAGGGTGAAAAAGTGCTGAAGGAGACCGTGAAGAACGTGATGACAAAGGCAATCGTGACTGCACCACCGAGTATGCCTATTCAAGATGCCTTCGAGTTGATGTTGACGAATAAGGTTCGCCGCTTGCCAATAGTTGAGAACAACAATATCGTCGGCATCGTCACAGTGAAAGACCTTATGCGATGGGTCCTACGAGTCTCCTATGAACCCAACATTCCAAAACGCATCAAAATGATACTGGAAGCACAGTAAAACAATCTGCTCCTCCCTCACAGGCGCTGTATCTGGACGATTAGCGTTAACTCCACCCATTCACCGCGACCACCCAGTCGCCCGTCGAGCCTTCGACTACAAAATTCGACGATGGGTCAATATGCTTACTTGCTTGTACGAAAGAATTACGGGCCCTAAAGGAGTGAGAGGTCTTGAAGATCGTCGTTTTCGGCTCCGGATTGATGGGCTCGGCGATAGCCCGCGATTTGGCGGAGTCCAAACGCGTTGATCAGGTAACAGTCTGTGACGTTGACCAAAACAGACTGCGTGAACTAGCACGATCTCAGCATTCCGCGAAGCTCTCAACCAAGGTCCACGACATCCGCAAGGAGAATGAGACCGCTCGGTTGTTGCGGAAATTCGATGTCGGAGTAGGAGCATTACCCCACGGGTTAAGTGAGTACGCTATCTCCGCAACGATCAAAGCAGGCGTCAATTTTGTTGATCTAATCTTTGGCTGGAGATTCGGCCAAAGGGACATAGATTCATCCGCAAAAAGGAAAGGAATAACGATCATTCCAGCCTGCGGTTTGGCGCCTGGACTAACAAATATCCTCGCCATGGCAGCGGCTGAACGAATGCGGAGGGTAGATGAAGTTCACATTAAGGTTGGGGGCATCCCGGAAAAACCCAAACCTCCACTGAACTATCGAATAGTATTCTCCTTCGAAGCAGTGCTGGAAGAGTACATGCGAAAGGCCAGAATCATTAGGCGGGGAAAGATCACAAACGCCCAAGCATTGTCGGGTCTTGAAACGATTACCTTCCGCGCACCAATAGGAAAATGCGAATGCTTCTACACCGACGGACTGTCGACACTTGTTCGAACACTGAGGAAAGTGCGCGAGATGGACGAAAAGACGATCCGTTGGCCCGGCCACGCCGAACAGATAAGAACCCTTGTAGAATGCGGCTTACTCGAAACTAAACCCCTCCTCTTCCGTGGACAGCCCATTGCACCTAGGAAATTTGTCTCGACCCTGCTCTCAGATAGGCTCAGGCTAGGAACCGAGAAAGACCTCACGCTCCTCAGGGTTGATGTCTCAGGTAGAGACGGTGGGACATCCATACGTCACCGATACGAAATGATTGACCACTACGACAGCAAGCATCGAACCACTTCAATGGCCAGAACCACCGCATTCCCATGCTCAATAGCCGCTCAACTTCTAGCCTCAGGAGAAATATCCCAGAAAGGCGTAGTCCCACCCGAACTTGCGTTCAAAGAGGACCTACGAGACGAATTCCTAGACTATCTAGCACATAGACGAATGGAGATCAGATCGAAATCCATGTGAATATCCAAGCTATTATCTTGTTATTCTCCAGGGTTGTCACTGGAATCCTCCGCGTTCATAATCAGTTGTGGGAACCGTTAGTCCTACTTATATCAAAAATTCGCCCCTTCAGATATTAGCAGATTTTGTCGGGAGCATCGGTTACCGATGGTTCACACTCAAACCTCATCACGGTTAGACACTGTCAGCGACGTTATGACCAGATGGGTCATTACAGTCTCCCCATCGGATTCGCTTCTGAAAGCACGAGACGTCATGACCCAAAACCGAACCTCACAACTTGTTATCGTCGATCAACGCAACCGACCCATAGGATCAGTATCGAAGCGCGACATTGCAAG
>JBEKPE010000023.1:0-18730 GCA_049521055.1 Bathyarchaeia archaeon | reverse complement strand
ACGACAAAGAGCGTCAGCATCATCGGATCTCCGGAATGCGAGGACACCATTTGAAACGAACTTCGCAGCTCCCACATGAGCGAGGCCGGCTTGATCGAGCACGCTCAATTGGTTATCTATTATCATCAGAATCAGCGAACCATGATAGAGTGCTTCCTTAGCCAGAGCGTATTGATCAGTTCGCGGTCCCTGCTGCTCGTTGCATTGCGTTGCGTTTCTCAGATCAATCTGAGTGGATTCGCCGATTCGAACTCCGTTTTCAAGTACTGAAACTGATTCATGTGGTCTGATGATTTGCTGAAAGTTCGTCTTTGAATCAAGGTTGAGGGTTATTGGTGATCTCAATTGTCGGTTAGTAACGAAAACGAGTTCACTATCAACTGTCTTAACATAGAATGAGGTCGGAAAGACAGAAAGAATTTCACCGACGGTGCCAGATCTCGCGCTTGCCAGTGATTGTGCTGCTAGTCTCCCTACACAGCTTGCGCTGAGTATGGTTTGCAATGCAAGTCCTTAGATGTCATACTTCTGGGCGTATGATTTGAGTGCTTGTTTGAAGATTTCTAGCGGAAACGACACAATGCCAGCGCCCACCTGTCCAATCCCAGCGTCCTTGTGAGCTATTCCAGTGTTGATTGTGGGCGTGATTCCAGTTCGAACCACTTTGCGGATATCAACTCCTGTTGGTGTTCCTTGGAAGTCGAGGAAGGGGATTATGAAATTCTTGTTCTTGGTGAAGGTGATCTCGTACATCTTCTCGGTGTTCTCAATGGCATATGCGACGCTTCCCCCAACCCAGGAGACGATGCCTGGGGCAGCGGCCATCGCGAACCCTCCAAAGCCAGCTGTCTCCGTTATTGCGCTGTCGCCTAAGTCAGGGTTCGCGTCTTTTTCGCTGAAGCCTGGGAACCAGACACCCTTTGGCACAGGAGCAGGTGCGGTAAACCATTCATTGTCTAGACCGCTCACCCAAATTCCAGCGTCCGTTCCGTTTCTCGTTAGCGCCGTCACTATCGTACTGTACTTGATCTTATGCGCAGCAAGGCTCATCGATTTTGCGCTTGCCATGCCGAGGTTGAGTAGAGTGAAATTGTTCTGACTCATGAAGTTGAACGTTTCAACTAGTGTTTTCTTGTCGATACCGGTTTTCATCATGTAAGGGGCGATCTCTTTGAGGAAGAGCGATGTGGCGGCATTGTAGCGGTTGTGGCAGTCGTCGCCCATGGTTAGGGCTTGGGTGATAATTGACTTCATCGAAACGCCGTCCTTCTCCTTCAGAATTTCCTTGAGGGTAGAGTCTAGCGTTGTAGCTAGGACATCGCGCATCCAGACCAGTCGTTGAATCACCTCGCTTGAATATGCTCCGTATCGTAGAACTTTGCCGATTCCTTCGTTGAGATTTGAGTAGGTTGCGTACCCATACTTCCGGTCCTTCACGATGTATACCGGCATGTTAGGAGAGATTACTCCAGCCATAGGACCGACGGCGTCGAGATGATGGTTCGGAACGAATGTTACTTGTCCAGACTTCGCGAGCTTCTCGGCCTCACCTCCGTCTCTTGCCCAGCCTTCGTAAATTGCTGCGCCCATGATGGCCCCCTTCATTGGGCCACTCATCCTATTCCATTCGATGGGGGGTCCAGCGTGGAGAAACATCTTCTCCTTCATCCCCGGAATGACTTTCCTGGCGGGTCCTATGCCGACCCAGAATGGGTCAGATTCCATCATCCTATCAATCGCAAGCTGGTTCGCCTTCTCAATCTCATTCTTGATCTCGGTAGGGGCACGCGAAGCCACAGTAATCACATGTCCGCTGACCCCACGCAAACTATAAGTTGATTTTGGAAAAGTCCCAATCCTGTGAATTGGAATTACGGCTAATCAATAATTATGTCGACAGTGCTTTGTCGGTCCACTGGATCAAGGACGTGTCATGAGATATTGACGTTAGTAAGGAACGTTGTCAAGAAGAATTTTCATAGAGATTCAGTTCAACTTCTGAAACTCTCTGAGGAAGCCAAGAAAATCAAGGGCATCAAAGATTCCGCAGTTGTGATGGGGACTGTTACCAACAAGGAGATTCTCACTCAACTCGGGCTTTTGACTGACGAGGGACAGGCTGCAACTGACAATGATATGGTTCTCGCAGTGATGGCTGATTTGGACTCTGGGATTGAGGAAGGCTTGAAGCAAGTTGAGGCCATGATCCTCAAACCGCCTGAGGCAAAGGGGCGAAGCTACTACAGTGTCGACGCCGCGCTGCAGGCTCTACCTGACGCTAATTTAGCAATCATCTCAATTCCAGGTGAGTATGCAAGAGACATGGTCCTGAAGCTGCTAGATCGAGGGATCAGTGTTCATCTCTTTAGTGATCATGTTCCCCCAGAGCACGAGCTTGAACTCAAACAGTACGCTAAGTCGAAGGGATTACTGGTCATGGGGCCTGGCGCCGGCACCTCGCTCATTGGAGGCAAAGCAATCGCGTTCGCCAACGTCATCAAGAGAGGTAAGATCGGTATTGTCGCTGCTGCTGGGACAGGGTTACAGGAGGTTAGTGTGCTTCTAAGCGAAGCGGGCCTCGGAGTATCAGCCGGTTTGGGGACGGGAGGTGGGGATGTCAAAGCGAAGATTGGGGGATTGATGATGTTGCAGTCAATTGATGCTCTGGAGAGGGATCCGGAGACGAGTGCAATTGCTGTCTTATCTAAACCTCCGGATCCCAATGTGTCGAGCATCTTGCTCGAACACATAACCCGTCAGACCAAGAAGCAGTACGTGACCTGCTTTCTAGGGCCAGAGAGTTACAATATTCCTCAGGCGGCTGTCGGCCGGGTGCGACGTACGAAGACGCTTCACGCTGCTTTCTCCGAGGCGGTACGTTGTGCCGATCCAGACCATCATGCTCAGATTATGCGTCGATTTACATTACCTCAGAATGACTTGAGGGTGCTCGCAGACGAAGTGTCAAAGGGACTGAAAGAGAAGCAGAGGTATGTTCGAGGACTGTATACAGGTGGGACCCTCGCATATGAGACGCTAATCATTCTTGGTCGCTTGATTGGTGATGTCTACTCGAACGCACCCCTTGATTCTAAGCTGAAACTCTCCAACTCGTACCAAAGTGTGAAAGACTCGGTTATAGACTTGGGCGAGGAGGAGTTCACGGCGGGGAGAGCGCATCCCATGATTGATCCAACCATACGCAAGATGAGGCTTATTGAAGAAGCGAAAGACCCTGAGGCAGCTCTGATCTTGATGGACATCATGCTCGGATATGGATCTCATCCAGACCCTGCTGGAGCAATGCTGAGCGCCATCGCGGAAGCAAAGGACATAGCCGAAACAAACGGCCGAACTCTACCGATCTTGGCGCACGTCTGTGGAACCGAGCAAGATCCGCAGCCCCTCTCAGAACAAGAGAAGAAATTGCGGGAGGCAGGGGTTCAGGTCTTCAGGACCAATGCCATGATGGCAATCGCGAGCGCGATGATATCCAAGCGGAACACCCTTACCAGCGATGCCTTGAGTGACGTGTACGATCACTTCCTCGGAGGATTCTAACGAAGGGGATCAATATGTCTGAGAACATTCTGAAGCTCTTTCGCTCAGAGCTTAAGGTAATCAATATTGGGCTTGAGCTTTTCAAGGACGCTTTGGAGGATCAGAGCGTCAGCGTGGCTCAGGTCTCATGGCAGAAACCACTCAAACTCGAGAAAGAGTACGAGGACATACTATCGAAAATCCTCTGATAATCTACACACTGATTCTCAGATGGTGTTATGCTTGAGGTTGCTCAACGAGAGATCTTGCCGCTTCGGGTGATTGAAGTTGCTTCCTCTTTAGAATGACCGATTTAGGGAAAGATAATTCTCGTTTCCTTATCTCTCGTCTTAGATTCGCTAACCATATCCCTTTTCCGGAGACCCCGTCTACTCCCAGAACGAAAATCTGGAAGCCCCGCTTGGAATACTCTTCAATTTGATCAACCGTGCTCACAATCCAGCCCTCCAACCCCTTTCCAATCATTGATGGATGTGGCATCTTAATTATGCCGTATCCAGCGTCGCGCAGCTGTTCATAGACAGTGTTCGTGTTTGGCAGTTTGGGGTAATTCTGCGGGTTCACAAAGTAGTCCGCAACAACGGCCATCTTGAATGACCGTGCGTCGCCGAAATTGATTCCCAGAAATCATTCCTCCAGAAAGTCCTCGATCTCCTTCACTGATTTCTCCATGACGAATGTTGGATCGTCCATCGGAACGCCGGTGGCTTTGGGAAGCGCTAAGCCTCTTCGGAGTAACTCTTTCTCAAACTCTTCAATCCAAACCCCTTTTCCAGGAACGAGCTTGAATTCTTCAACTGAGGCTCTCGGTCTTCCACCCCATATGGGTTCTGAGGTTCCAGTGAACCTCACTCCGCATGAGGGGCTCCCATCTAGACCAATTAGCCTCACGTCAAATCCATTCTTGGAGTATCGCTCAATCACATCTGCTGTAAACTTAGCGAGTCCAGCGCAATGTCTGCGATATCCGGGATTATCGTATATCTCCTTTGTAGTCCACCAGCGAGTAATGCCCATGGCTAGGAGTTCCGGGCAAGGGAGTTGTTCAACTACATAGCCCTTCTTTCTAGCTAGATCGATTATTGGTGAAACCACGCCGGGGAATCGTGCAAACTCAGCCACCTTCGCGTTCTGGTTCAAAAGGCAGTGTGCGACGAAGACAACTCGTTTCTTCTCCTTGGATTTAGCAGGCAACTCGAACGCCTCTCTCCAGCCCTCGGAGGATGCTGTAGGATATAATAGGTCTCGTTCACTTTGGTAATTGGCAGAGCTCGATAAGCACGCCTTTCGTTGACTTGGGATGAAGGAATGTGATTGTCTTCCCGTGTGAGCCTGGTCGCGGTTCAGGGTAGATAACCCGTAGCCCGGCTTCTGAGAGTTTAGCTATGCTACTTTTGATATCTTCCACTGTTAATCCTATGTGATGGACGCCTTCGCCTCTTTCAGTTATGAATTTCGCAATCGTAATATCTTCGCTCAGGGGCTCGAGTAATTCAATCCTGGTTTCCCCGACGGCGATCATTGCTACCCTTACCTTCTCGGAAGGTACTTCCTCTATTTGCACTGTGGGCTTGTCCAGGATCTTCTCGTATTGATTTAGGGCGTCTTGCAGGTTCTTTACTGCAATACCGATATGATCAATCTTCATGATTCTTTATCACTAAGATGTTGGCGCTGTGATGACGGGTCGGGGTGGTGTCTCTTCCTTCATGCGTTCTTGAAGGTCGGTCTTCAAAGCGGTGCCCTATCTAGAGTGATTCCACTGTGGGGTTATTGTAAGCTTTGGCATACTCCATCCGCTGAAAAACGGGATCAATATGGCGTGACTCAGCGTTAGCTGGATCGTTCACTCTTTTTCTCTTTCTTCTTAAGGGAAGGTTGGGGTAGTGGGATCTCCTTCTCCTGTCTCATCTCTTTCGCGTATTCCAGAATCGCTTCAATCATCTGCTTGTATGTTCCACAACGACAAATGTGGCCGCTGAGATATTGTCTGATTTCCTTCTCCGTTGGATTGGGATTTGTGTTTAGCATGTAGTAGGCTGTTAGAACAAAGGATGGTGTGCAGAATCCGCATTGCAAGGCTGCTTTTTCAACGAAGAGTTTCTGAATACGTGAAAGCTGTCCTCCAGGGGCGAGGCCTTCAGCTGTCTTAACATCCTTTCCGTTTGCTTCCACTGCCAGCACAAGGCAGGATTTGACTGGTTTGCCGTCGAGCAGGACTGTGCATAGCCCGCACTCGCCTCGCCAGCACCCCGCTTTGACACTCTTCACGTCAAGTTTATCGCGTATGAGATCAAGGAGAAGGCTGTTGTCTTTCGTTTCCACATTCTTTCGGATTCCATTGAGCTTCATGTCGATTAGCTGCGTCATCGTCTTATCCTCCAATCAATTCTCGGAACGCTCTAACTGCCAAGACTTCTAGGATATGGGCTCTGTATTCGGCTGTTGCGAGGATATCGGTCATTGGTTGCGCTGATTTCTTGATGGCCTCTATTGCTTCGTCTATGAGTTGTGAGAGGGGAGCTTTGCGGTTGAAGATTGGTTCCACTTCGCTGACTCTGGTCGCTGCCGGTCCGAGAGCACCGTACGCGAATCTAACTATGCGGTTCTCCGATTGGGAAGGGTTAGCGCATAACGCGGCCACATTGACTACGCTGAACTCGCTGTTCGATATGTGCTTCAGAAACAGGCTCCGTGAGTTTTCTGGGGGAGGCTTCAGGTGTACACCTAGCGCAATCTCGTTGGGTTCAAGAGCGACCTCCGCTAGACCCTTGACGAAATCCTTCACAGGAATCCACCTCCTCCCTTTGACGCTTGCAGCCTCGACCTCGGCGTCAAAGATTAGGAGCGGGGTTGGTGAATCAACGAAGGGTAGTGCTTCGCAAAGGTCTCCTATCAATGTGGAACGGTTTCTCAAGACAGGGTCGCTAAGTTGGGAAGCACAATCCCAGACCGCTCGATACCTCTCTTTGATGGGCCCCCATTCCAGCAATTGGCTAAACGTAGCGGTAGCTCCGATGGTGACTCCTTTCGAGCCTTCGTCTCGGAGAGTTGTAAGCTCGGTAATTCCTTTGATGTCGACGACGTATGTTGGACTGACGAGGCGTTCCTTCATGAAGGCCAACAGACCGACGCCGCCAGCCATGATCTTAGCCTCGTCCTTGTGCTCATCGAGCAATAGTAGTGCGTCTTGGAGGGTTGCTGGTTTGAGGTATTGGAATTCTGGGAGTGTTAGGTAGGGTGATCCAAATGACATGTTATTCGCCTCTCAACTTCAGTTGGCTTTTCGCCTCTTCAATTAGGTCAGGTCTCTGCTCTTGGATCGTCTTCCAAACCTTTTCAGGGGACATGGGCAATTTCGTTACTTGAACTCCGATAGCGTGGAAGATTGCGTTGGCGATAGCGGGCGCGACTCCGATCATTACGAGTTCACCTATCCCGCGCGCGCCATGAGGGCCATCCTTCTGCGGAGTTTCAATCAGGATTCCCTCAATTTCCTTTGGTGCTTCTTTGGCTCTGAGGATCATGTAGTTTGAGAGATTGGGATTCAGAATCCATCCCTGTTCATCGAATAGAATTTCCTCGTGCAGCGCGACACTCTGTCCCATAATGAAGCCGCCATCTATCTGACCCTTTAGGAGGAGTGGGTTCACGGCCTTCCCTACGTCGAAGGCCTGCGCTGCCTTCAGCACTTCAATCTCACCTGTCAGGACGTCAATCTCTATCTCAACGCCTGTTCCGCCGAATGTATGGAAGATGGTTGGAACGCCTTGCCCGGTGTCGGGATTGAGGTATGTTGTCATTGCTGACATGAATTTTCCGCGGCCAATGATTGGGCCCCCGATGGAGTTCCCGTCAGGATACGTATACCCGAATACGACTTCACTCAGCGCGAGGCCATGCCAGGGACTGCCCTTGACGAATACTCGCTCGTCTCCAATCTCTAAGTCGTCAGGTCGGACTCGGAGAACTTGTGAAGCGACTTCGAAGATCTGGTTTTTGGCGTCTTTGACGGCGTCCATTATTGCGATTCCGTCTGTGAAGAGCCCGCGGCTTCCAACCGTCTGCCACGTATACGCTGACACGTCAGTGCTTCGCACGAGCCCCACTCGCACTTTGTCGATTGGTATGCCAAGTTCCTCAGCAGCGATCTGAGTCAGGCCAGTTGGTGTGCCTTGACCAAAGGATCCCGTGCCGATTAGAAGATCAACAGACACGTCCTCATTGAACTTCAATATGGCGGATGCTGATGCGTTTGGAGGTTGAGCTGGTCCTTTCAGGCACAACGCTAACCCTTTGCCTCTGAAGCGTCCAGGGCGTGTGGGTTTTTCGGATGGTTTGTCCCAGTCAAGTGACTGAGCAATGGATTTCAAGACGCGTATAGGGTCACCTGCATCTTCACGCAGTCGCTCACCTGTGCCAGTCTCCGAGATTCCCGGCTTCAGGAGGTTCTTCATGCGGATCTCCACTGGGCTAATCTTGAGTTTGTCTGCAGCCATGTCCAAGATGCGTTCCAGAGCCCAATGGCTTTCTGGATAGCCGAACCCTCTCATTGCTGTCGTTGGGACCTTGGTTGTGTAGACGGCGAGAGATTCACAGTTGATGTTAGGGACTTCATAGCATCCTTCAGAGGAATAGCCAGCTGCTCGACACACGTTGACGGTGTAGTCGGCGTAACCGCCGGCGTCCATGACGAAACGAGTCTTGTACGCGAATAGCTTTCCATCCTTCTTGAAGCCCGCTTTGACTGACGCGTGGAATCCCTCTCTGACTGGGGCCGAGCAAAATTGCTCCTTCCTAGATAGAACCAACTTAACCGGCCTGTACCCTGCCTTCTTTGAGAGAAGGGCGACGAGCGGTTCCCATCCAATTCCAACTTTGCCTCCGAACCCTCCACCGCAAAGCGGCGCCTTGATCACTATCCTGTTTACGGGGATTCCCAAAGACAGTGCCATGAGGTAACGAGTAGAGAAAGGCGACTGAGTACTAGTCCAGATTTCTACGGTCCCGTCTTTCCTGTAATCGGCAATGATGGATTGAAGCTCCATAAACCCGTGTGTAATGTGCGGGATGTCGAATTCACAATCGAGAACGAGGTCAGATTCCTGAAAGCCTCTCTCAACATCTCCACGCACAAGTTTGAATTGATTTGCGATGTTCGTGCCCGGGATCGGTTTGAATGCAGGAGAGACACGATATTCCGCCATCTTTTCGTGTATTATCGGCGCGTTCGGTTTCAATGCATCAGCCGGGTTGAACAGGGGGGGTAGCGGCTCGTATTCAATCTCGACCTGATCGATTGCTTGTTCGGCTGCCTCCAGGGTTTCTGCCACTACAGCGGCTACTGGGTGGCCGACCCATCTGACCTTGTCGACGGCGAGCACATCCCTGTCGCCTACGTAAATTCCCAATCGATATGGGAATTCTGAGCCAGTGGCAACAGTAACGACCCCACGTACGCTCTCTGCACGGCTAGTGTCGATCTTGACTATTCGAGCGTGTGCATGTGGGCTTGTTACTAATTTAGCGTAGAGCATGCCCGGAAGTTCAACGTCGAATGCGTACGTTGCGGCGCCAGTAACCTTCAGATAGGAATCGAATTGAGGTATCGGTTTTCCAATGTAACTCATGTCAGTCTTCTCAAATGGACTATTTGACCAGAATGGAAGTAGCTCCAGTTTTAACGATATTGGAATTCACGAATCTGAACGCGTTCTTTTCCAATCAGCTATTGAGCATCTTTCCGGTTCACTTGTCTTCGGCTAGTGGTTTGAGTGCGAAGCGTCTATGATCGCGTCCACAATCTGTCTGTATCCCGTGCATCTGCACAATACTCCTTCCAGGGATTCTATGACTTCTTCTCGAGTTGGCGCTGGATTTCGCTTGAGAAGGGCTGTGGCGGCTAGGACAGCGGCAGGAGTGCAAAACCCGCATTGGAGGGCGCCGTGCTCGATGAACTTGACCTGAACTGGTGAGAGCGCTCCTTCCTTACTCAATCCCTCAATTGTTGTGATACTTCGTCCGTTTGCTTCAACCGCTAGGACTAAGCATGACTTGACCGGTTGGCCGTCAAGTAGAACTGTGCACAGGCCGCAGTCTCCACGTTCACACGCTAGTTTAGCTCCAGTCAATCCTATCTTGTGCCGTAGTACCCAGACCAGAGTCCTGTTCGATTCAGTTTCGACGAAACGTCTAACCCCGTTGACCGTCAACTCAATTGAGTGTTGTGCCATTTAGTTAATCTCCCAAAGGCCACGAACGAGTCTCTTCGTCATGACTCTAACAAGATTAGCCCGATACGCCTTTCCCGCTCGCACATCCGAAATTGGACACACTGCCTTCATTACAGTAGGAATGGCTTCGTCGAGGAGCTGATCGATTGTTTTGTTTTTCTCGAAAATCTTCTCCGCCTCGTAAGCTCGCACTGGCGTTGGAGCCACTGAGGCGTAGGCAAGTCTCACTTTGTTCTCCAACTTCGAGCCGGAAGTAACGAGGGCGGCAACGCCAACCATCGCCAAATCTTCTCCCATAGTTCTACGTGCCTTCATGTAGCCACCTCGTGATTTGGCCGGCGGAATTGGCACATTGATGGAAGTTACCATCTCATTTGGCGCGAGCGTTGTCTTCTTGACTCCTTTGAAGAAATCTTGGATTGGGACTTTCCTGGTGTTTGTCTTACTGGCTACGTTGACCATTGCTTCAAGGACTAGCAGCGCGGGGGCTGAGTCAGCGGCTGGGGAACCATTGCATATGTTCCCTACCAGTGTTCCTCGATTTCGAACCTCGTAATCCCCAATCGTACTTGCTGCCTCGGCGAGAATGGGGTATACTTTCAGGGCTGCGTCGTAGTGAACTACCTGGTTTAGGGAAACTGCGGCTCCAACGCTAAGTCCATCTGCCTCACCAAACGACAGGTTACGAAACTCCTTCACTCCCTTGATGTCGATCAAGTGTCCGGGAGTCTCTTGTAGCGCCCTCAGGTTCACTATGAGGTCCGTGCCCCCAGCGAGGACTCTCGCGTCTGCCTTGTGTTCGTCTAGGAGTGCAAGGGTTTCTTGGAGAGATTGAGGATTGTGGTAGTCGAATTTCGGTAACAAGTCTCTCACTTACCTTGAGCGAGCTCTGGTCTCTGCTCCATGATCGCTGCCCAAACTCGTTCAGGTGTCATTGGTAGATTGAATATCTCAATCCCCGTGGCGTTTGAGATAGCGTTGGCAACGGCCGGCGGAATTGAAAGCATTGTTAATTCTCCGATTCCTCGCGCACCATATGGTCCGTCTGACTGAGGGTTCTCGATTAGTGTCACTATGTGTTCCGGAGGCATGTCGGAGGCTCGAGCGATCTTGTAGTCCGTGAAATTGCTATTGAGCATCGCCCCTTCCTTATTGTACACGTATCCCTCCATTAAGCCAATTCCCAGTGATTGAAGCATGCCGCCGTAAACCTGTCCCCGCACTAGAAGCGGATTAATTGTTTTGCCAATGTCAAATGCTGAGGCAACCTTCAGTATCTTCACAACTCCAGTCTCAACGTCGACTTCGACCTCGACCGCTTGAGCTCCAAAAGTCCAGTCAAGGGCAGGAAAACCCTGTCCCGTTTCAGGATCCAGGTAAGTCAAGGCGCGTGGAACATATGAACCATGACCGATCACGGGCCCGCCGATCGCGGTTCCATTCGGATATGTATAACCCATTGCGAATTGCTGTAATGAGATCCCTTTCTCAGATTCGCCGACTGGAAACACCATCCCGTTCTCGAGAACTAAATCCTCTTTCGCGACGCGAAGTGCTTGCGACGCCATCTCAATGATCTGATTCCTAGCGTCTTGAGCTGCGCAGATGACGGCTCTTCCTTCCATGAAGAGGTTTCTGCTTGCCACCGTCTGCCATGAGTAGGGAGTCAGGTCAGTAATTCTCTCGACTACGACTTTGATCTTCTCGATTGACATTCCAAGTTCTTCAGCTGCCATCTGCGCTAGGCTCGTTGTCGTTCCTTGGCCAAGTTCAGTTACACCAACCGCCAGGTTCGCGCTTCCATCTTCATTGAATTTTATAATTGCTGAAGATCCTGCGTTTGGAGGCATTGCAGGCGCCTTCCAAAGTGCAGCGATTCCAATCCCATGGAATTTTCCATTCTCTGCAACCTCGCCCACTTTTCCCCATCCAATCTTCTCCGCAGCTTCTCTAATGCACTCATCTACTCTTCCGGTATCCTCTCTAAGTTTCTCGCCCGTGGCCGTGATTGAGCCGGCGTGAAGGGCATTTCGGAGTCGGATCTCCACAGGGTCAAGTCCGATCTTCTTGGCTATGAGATCCATCTGCCGCTCTATTGCCCACAGAAATTCAAGATGCCCAAACCCACGGTAGGCGGTTCCGTAGGGGTGGTTTGTGTAAACCGTCATTGAATCGCAGTGAATGTTCGGCACTTCATACGGGCCCGTGCATGAATAACCAGCGGCCCTCCCAATGTTAACCCCATAGTCCGCATACGCTCCGGCGTCGTAGACGTATTTCATTTGCTCGGCTACTATCTTTCCTTCCTTGTCAACTCCAGTCTTGACCCAACCGTAGAACCCCTGTCTAAGCGGAGCCGTTGTGAATTCTTCTTCACGAGTTAGAAGCAGTTTGACAGGGCGGCCGCCACAGAACTTGGAGAGAAGTACGACGAGCGGCTCAAAGTTTATTCCAGCTTTGCCACCGAACCCGCCACCTACATGTGGTACATGAACATTGATCTTCTGCAGCGGAATCCCGAGTGCGTGACTTAGTATGTACCTTACAGCGAATGGGGACTGTGCACATGTCCACACCTCAGTGCTTCCGTCTTGGAAGTATTGCGCTATGCACGCGCGTGGTTCCATGGCTGCGTGACTGACCTGGGGCATCGCGAACTCATTTTCAACAACGGTTGCGGCTTTCTCGAAGGCTGCTTTTGCGTCGCCCTTTCGCAGTTTGAAAATGTTCGCTATATTCGTACCAGGGACCGGGGTGTAGACCGGTGAATGTTCGTATTGTGCTAGCTCCTCGTGCACGAGAGGTGAGTTTGGTTTCAGTGCCTCGTTAACATCAAAAACAGCAGGGAGCGGAGCATAGTGTACGTCTATCAATTCGATTGCTGCTTCGGCCGCTTCTTCAGTTTCGGCGGCAATGGCCGCTACAGGTTCGCCAGCCCATCTCACCTTATCCTTGGCGAGGACCATCTTGTCCCTAATGTACAGGCCCATTCTGTAAGGGAAAGCCTGACCCGTAATAACTGCCATAACGCCGGGTGACTTTTCAGCGCGTTTCGCATCCACACTCGTGATTCGCGCATGCGCGTGTGGACTTCGAAGGAACTTTGCATAAAGCATTCCAGGAACTTCTAGGTCGGCAACGTACTTCGTCATGCCTGTTACTTTCTCGAACGCGTCGACCCGGGGAATCTCTTTACCAACATACTTGTAGTTCAGATCTCACAACCAACCTCAGGCGTGTTGTGATCGAGTCAAGTTGACTGTAAGACTTTTTGCGTTACGCATTCGAGGGTTTGATTCACGATCTTCTGCGCTGTGTTCTCAAGGAGGCCTTTTGCTACACTTCCCAGCGGCCCGCTAATTGTGGCTTCAGCTATCCAGCTCAGCTCTGAACCCTCAGGGTGGGGGTTGCAGTTGATCTGAATATCTGCCTTGAAAGCACTCGTCACTCCAGATCCGTCAACGAGTAGCCTAGCGTGATGGGCCACAGGATCCTCTTCCGCAACACGACTATTCACCTTGAATGTTCCCTTGATGAATCCCACACCGATCTTCGTCTTAGCTTCAATTCGTCGGTCCTCCAGCACTTTGTATTCTACTACGCCAGGAAGACATTGTGCGATTGATTCAGGCGTTGAGATGAAACTCCACAATTTCTCAACAGGCGCTTTGACAACGGCTTTCGATTCAAAATGCAAGAAGAATGCACGTGTGATAGGACCCGACCCGAGTATATCGCTCTACTGCCCTAGTTCCTAATACAGGAATGGTCAAAGGTGTCAGTTTTCTTAGGCGGTTTGCTTGCACAGTTCTTAAATAAAGTTCTAGGTGTGTCTCTGAATTGAGGTCTAATAATGAAGCTAATCGACTTATCACAACCCCTCTCTCAAGAAACTCCATTCTGGCCGCTATATCCTCCATTTGAAGTTAAGTTCATAAAAAGAAAAGCTGAGCACGGTGTCAACGCTCAGTACATACAAACCTCGAATCATATGGGAACCCACCTAGACGCGCCACTGCACTTCGTTACAGGTGGAAAAGACATCGAGAAGATTCCGCTTGAACAACTGTACGGTCCCGGCGTCATAGTTGATGTCAGCGATGTAGGAGATCTTGGGATCTACACACCGGACATGGTCGAGAAACGAGTTGACCTACACGACGGCGATATACTCATACTACATACGGGCTTTCACCGGTACGGATGGTATCAACCCCAAGGAATGGCTGACGAGGAACGGTACATTCACAGACATCCAGGGCCTACCAGAGAATGGTGTGACTGGATTTTGGGCAGAAAAATCAAGCTCTGGGGAGTTGACGCGGTTTCGACGGATCACCCAATGAACCTTCCCATCGGTCGATTCTTACCACGCGTAGCACCGAAGGTTCGCGCATTATGTGACAAGAAGTACGGGAAGGAGAATGTTGACAAACTCTTCCCAGAGGAAGACTATCAACTTACCCACAACGTCCTCTTCCCACACGACTGTATACACATCGAAAACCTGGGAGGCGACATCGAGAAGCTTCTGAACAAACGTACCACTATCGGATGCTTCCCATGGAAGTTCAGGGGAGGAGAAGCCGCGTTCGCTAGAGTCGTTGCCTTCGTCGACTAAGACGAGGCCAGCGCCCCTACTCCCACTCTCTTTCCTCCCTTTAACCGCCACCGACTGTTTCTATAATGTCTACGCTATCAATCGTAACTGTATCTCGTTCCGCAAGCGGGGTCTTCAAGCCCTGAAGCATCTTTACGCTATGGCCATTCACAAGTAAGACCAGTGTAGGGTGCATCTGATTCGTTCCAGACTCGAAGATGTAACGGTTAGCATCTGAACCCAGTCTTCGACTCAGTTCCTGCAGCAATTCGCCTACTGTGCTTACGCCGGTTGGGAGTTCAATCTCCTCTGAGCCGACGGCCGACCTGATACGACCATGTAGCTTAACTTTGATGGGCACGTTCCTTCACGTTATGCGTGTGCCGTTCAGTGTCACGCTCGTCTTCATAAGAACTGCTTTCTTGAGCGTGTTATGGGCGTAGCACATCCCTTCAGCTTCGCCCATCAAACTCTTCATTTGGTCTGCATTGCATGAGCTTTGCATGTTGATGTCGTATTCAATGTCTGTGAAGGCTCCTCCGATTCGTCTATCAAAATGGCCTCTCGCAATCGTCTCCATCGAATCAATTTGGATCTTTTTCTCGTCTGCAAGTTTCATGTACTGTGTCATTAGACAGGAAGCAGCGCCCGCTAGGAAATAGGCTAGGGGAGGGAGTCCTTTGTCGGTGCCGCCTCTTTCCGACGGTTCGTCGATTGCAAAACTGAAGGAACCAAAAGATGCCTCGAAGTGTAGTCGTTCCACTAGCTTGACGTCGATGCGGTGTGTGGCGATTTTGGGTTGCATCAAGCCCCGGCGCTCAGAATTCTCTTTCCTCACGTTTTCAGCAAGATCAGATTGAGTAGGCAAGGATGGCACGGAGGCTACTATGCAGACACGTCCTAATTCGGTTGACGTACCATTTCAGGAATTAGCTGGATAGTAGATAGAAATATGTTAAACCATTACAATATCAATCTGATTTATTGCGCAATGATATTGATTGCAAAGGCTTTAATGCAAAACTCAGGCCTCCCAAGGGTGAGAAAATATGAAACCAATGATTACAGCGGTTGTAACGCTCGTACTCGGAATTCTCATCGGCAGCGTAATCGGTATTGCAGTAGGGCCTTCCTTGATGCCTAGCCAAGTAACCACTACAGGCGCTAATACAACAGTGACCACTACGGCTAGCGGCAGCATGGCTAGCTCTCTCGCTAACCTCAAAGTCGGTCTTATCCTGCCAATCACGCCAGAAGACTATTCATGGAACTACCAAGCAAACTACTCACTTTCATTGATTGCCAAAGAGTTTGGATTCAACTACACCGTTGCAGAGAATCTATTTGACGGAACCAGTGCTGAGCCAGTGGCCACTCAATGGGCAACGCAAGGATACAATGTCATCATCGGACAGGGGGTACAGTACCAAGACATGTTCATCAAGATCGCTCCACAGTTCCCTAACACGCTCTTCCTATGCGTCGACTGTTTCAAGGGCGGCCATGATGGAACTGATCCAGGCAATGTTGGCGACGTGTGGTGGTACATGGCTGACGGAGCTTACCTCATAGGAATGCTTGCAGGAAACTTGACCAAGACAAACGTAATCGGTCTGGTTGGGGGAGGGAGAGTACCTTCTATCTGGGCTGGACACGAAGCATTCAAACGCGGTGTACTCGCCGTCAATCCGAAAGTGACATTCATAGAAACATGGATGCCATTCTCGTGGGCAGACGTAGCAGGCGCAAAGAAAGCAGCGGAAGAAGCGGCGGATCAAGGAGCCGACTTCGTCTTCAGCAGTGGTGACGGCGTTGATGTTGGAGTCAGACAAGCAGCACAAGAGAAGAACATATACTGTTCCGGCGTCTACGCTGACTCCGCTCATCTAGATCCGGCACACATAGTGACAAGCATCGTTGTGCACTGGGACATCGCCTACCTATCCGCCTTAGCGGATTATGCGCGAGGCGACTACCAAAACATCTGGCTACAAGCAGACCTATTCACCGGCATGGTGACCCTCGGTCAGTTCGGATCAATGGTTACTCCCAGCATGCAATCTGCAATACTACAACAAGAAATTAACATGCAAACTTCGAGCGGTCTCCCATTCCATCTCGACTTCTCGTGCTTCGACAACGGAAATCAACCGCAGTGCAAACCGTAACTCGACTACAAGGCGTAGGGTTTAACGCCCTCGCCTTAGCAGTCGGTATCCTTTCGGGGCTGGCTATAGTCGCTGCCATACATGGCAACGTCAAGGCCGCCTCAACCTCCCTTTTGTTTATTCCGATTTCAAACGCTTACAATTTTTCTGAGATCTTTGTTAGAACAACGATCCTGTTAATCATGGGCCTAGGAATCGCGTTAGCGCTGAGAGCGGGTGTCTGGAACGTCGGCGCCGAAGGCCAATACATTGTAGGAAGCGTTACGGCCGTAATGGCAGCTGTCTACCTGACCTCAATCCCTCCACCACTCCGCATCGTGCTCATGCTACTTGCTGGAGCTGGAGGCGGCTTGGTCTGGATGATTGTCCCAGCAGTCCTGAAGGCTAAGTTCGGGTCCAACGAAATCGTTGTCACCCTTCTCTTGAATCTTGTCGCTTCTAGCTTTCTCTTATACGCTCTCGACGGACCCATACGTGGGAAGCAATCCTTCGGCTACCTCATCACTGACTTATTACCGACTAACCTAAGGATCCCAAAACTAATTCCTGAGACGCGACTAGGCTTCGGCTTCATAATCGCCCTAGGATTGGTTGTAGTATTCTACGTGCTTAGTGAAAGAACGTCTTTTGGTGTTCAGGTAAGGACGGTGGGACAAAACCTGCAAGCCGCTCGGTATGCAGGCATCAACCCTGCGAAGATCTGGCTAGTGACCCTTCTTCTGAGCGGAGCTATGGCAGGCCTCGCAGGAGCAATCCATGTGAGTGGAGTGATATTTGCACTCGATCCAGGGTACCCTTCAGGATATGGGTACATCGCCATCGTGGTTGCAATGCTAGGCGGCACTTCAGTCATTGGCACAACGATTGCTGCGGTCGTGATAAGCTACTTTGTCGTGGGGGCGGAGTCGATGCAGAGCGCAGCGGGAGTGCCTTTTGCGCTTGTGTATACTATTGAAGGAATAATCTTGTTTAGCCTTGCGGCAGCTCAATACCTAATGGGACGCAGAAAAATTGTGACTTGAACATGATCGACATATTATTCGCGCAAGCCATTTTGTACCAAACCCTCAAGCTCGTGCCGGCGCTTCTCTTCGCGAGCCTAGGCGAACTGGTTGCAGAGAAATCTGGCGTTCTCAACTTAGGCGTGGAGGGACTGCTGCTAATGGGTGCTTTCACTGCCTACGATGTCACTGCCCTAACTGGACAACCCCTGATTGGGATAGTTGCAGCTATGGCCGCCTGTGGCGTCTTGGGCCTTGTGTTCTCGTTCTTTGCGGTCAGTTTACGCGTTAACCAGGTTGTCATTGGGTTAGGTCTCTGGCTCTTTGGCCTAGGTCTGTCTGATACTCTCTTTAGAGCGTTCTTTGCATCGGGTGCGGCACCTAACGTCCCAGTCATCGGAGACATGCATATTCCCATACTTTCCACGATTCCTCTTATTGGTAGAGGGATTTTTCAACAGAACCCCATAGTCTTCATTTCAATTGCTTGCATCCCAATAATTGATCTGTTCTTGAAGAAAACGTCTCTGGGAGTGAAGATCAGAGCGGTAGGTGAAAATCCACGCGCGGCAGAAACGATGGGAGTTGACGTATACAAGATTAGGTATGTGGCCGTGCTAATCGGGGCCGTCTTCGCGGGAGCGGGAGGCGCCTACTACACCACCTCGATGCTTAGCACTTTCATTCTTAACGTAACGTTCGGGCGAGGGTTCATCGCTCTTGCTCTGATTTACTTCGCCAAGTGGAAACCTTATCGTGTATTGCTTCCCCTGCTTGTGTTCAGTTTTGTGGACGCACTTCAAATTGGTGCGCAGGGAGTTGGGGTTCCCATCAAATACTTCTTCCTCAACATGATTCCATACCTTACCATCATTGCACTGATTCCTATTCTTGGTAGACGAGCTGTGGCTCCCGCGGCGTTGATGCAACCATACAAGAAAAGCGAATAAGCACTCAGCTGCTAACCGGACCTTGGGACCTACTCTGGGTCATTAGAGTTGCTATCTGCTCCATCTTCGCATCTCGAGTTGGGATTGGCTGCGTTATCCTCCCATTACAGATGACAGCTAGCATGTCGCTCATGTCAAAGAGTTCGTCCAGCTCGTTGGAGATTAGAAGCACTGCTTTTCCCTTCTCCTTTTGCTTCATGAGGAGGTTCCGCGTGTA
>JBEKPE010000022.1:0-19039 GCA_049521055.1 Bathyarchaeia archaeon | reverse complement strand
TTTGATTAGGCTGGGGCAGCCTTGGCTTGCTCCTTAGCTTGCTCCGTGACCTGCGCGGGTGTAGCCATAACTCCAGGCGGCATAGAGAGGACCCTTGATTTCCTTACCCCAACGTGCCTGAGAGGTGCGACTTTCTTTGCAAGGTTGTAAATATCCGAGCCTATCTTGCCCAGGACCATTTCCTGCGATAATTGATCGTAATTCAGATTGTTGGCTTTTTCTTCAACGATCTGGCGCATAACTTGGCGAACCCCGTGTTCCTGAGATGCATTTATTCTATCTCGAGTGAATGCAACTACTGAAATCCGAAGTGAGAACTGGTCTTTCGTGGTTGCGTTGAAGATGCCGTCCATTCGAGTACTTCCACGTCTTACAAGGCTTCTTAGATAATCGGTAGCGTACTCGTGCGATTTCAGTATCGTATCAGCCCTATGCTCCTTCGTGTTGACGACCAGAAAGTACAGTTTCGTCGACTGGTGGGCAAAATCGTTTGTTATATCATACAATGTTGTTTCGACGACGCGCCCAATTACCGCTGTGGGGAGCTCACACGGTATGCTCGCGACAACGTTTTCTCCGAAGTAAGGTGGGGTGTAGACATCGTACCATTCCTTCAATCGCCATTTGTCTCTGACTTTTTTCGAGGCTTTGGACATTAGTCTTCCACTCGGACTTCAGATTTTGGCAACGTACCGTTTTAGCCTTATTTAAAGCGTTCATAGCTCATGAGTGGTGGTTAGTGCTTTCCAATTTTCTTCAGCGATGTCTCGGTTGCTTGGATGCACCGAAAGATATCTTGTAATGTCATTTGCATGGTTTCAACTCTTTCGCAGCCTTTGACTTGAACAGAGAGTATTTGACCGTGCGCATTTGTTGATACGATCAATTCGCTTTTCGGAACTTTATCGTCAGGGGACAACGCACTTTTCACGGCTCTGGCGAAGGATGATGACCTATATCGAATGCGAATTTCCGCTTCATACATCTGTTTTCAGCTGCGAGAGTAGCACTTGATCGAGTTCCTCAAGGAAGGGAACCGGGTCATCGGTCTTGATGTGGGCACCTGCAGCGACATTGTGCCCCCCTCCGATACCCGCATACTTCTTCGCTATGATGTTCAACGCTGCTCCAAGGTTCATACCCTTCCCCAGAAGTTTCGCGGGAGCTCGTGCCGAGAGTTTGATTCCACCATCCTTGGCTCTGGTTACGACGATAATAGCGTGGTCTGGAGTTAGGTTACCCGCCGACGATATGATCGATGAGAAGGCTCCGGTCATGCTCTCTTGTATTTGGTTCTCGCCTCGTATCGCCCAGATTATCTTGAATTTCTGAATTGCATCTGGGGATTTTGTTAGCCACTCCATGTAAGTGGCCAGGGTCTTCCTGTAGTTGGCGACAACTTCGGTGGCTTCGGTTAGGGCTGTGTTTCGATCCCCTAGTCCAATGCTAATGCCTATTGAAGGGTTGCCGGTTCTACCGCATGCGTTCAAGAGTGCAGAGAATTCTCGTGCGTCTCGGGTGGGGCTTCCTTGCGGTTCGTTGATGAATGTGTATACGGTCCCTACCATGTCGAGCACTACATTTGATGGAAGGCTTTGGGATGTTAGGTAGGCGATTATTCCGTTGAGGAGTTTCTGTTTTTCATCTTGTGAGAGGTCTGCTGCCGTTCTGAATCTGTCCCCTTCTTTTACAGGAATTCCAGCCTTTGATAGGAGTAGGAGGCAGTTGTCTTCCCGGCCGCTAAGATTTGGGAGGTAGGGCGAGGTCGTATAGGCGAGGGCTCGGTAGATCGGGCGTGTCTCTCTGCCATACACAACCAGGTCGGAGTCTACCTTCGCATTGCCAGAGGATACGGCATCATCTACCAAGAGTTGGTTGAGGCCTGCAAGTGTTCTTCGTTCGTTCTTATCTTGCATGTCTCCGAGAGCTCCCACAATTCCGAGCGTGCTGAGGTCTTTGTTCTCGTCGTCGAGTTCTCTCGCGACTAGGTATGTGACCCCTGCCGCGCTGATCATGGTGGCGCCGTCGATTCCAAATTCATGTGGATTCAACTGAGCAATCTTAGGTCCCGCCTTGCCGTCTGGTGGGTGGTGGTCTAATACAACGACCTCTTTGGCCTCAAGACGTGAGTTTAACAGTTCAGAGTAGCCGCTGCCAATGTCCGTGAAGATTACGATGTCAGGTTTCCCAGCCGATATCTCATCAACAATGTCCTCGCGGAGCTCTTCTACTATTCGGACCTTGAAGCGAGCGGACGCACGGGTGAGCGCAGCACCCACGATGCCGGCCGAAGAGAGGCCGTCTGCATCGTTATGGGATATTGCAGTGAAGGTGGAGTCTGCTTGTAGATGTTTCCTGATTACTTCTGCGGCTTCTTTTGCGCGTTCAAGGAAAGCGCCTCGTTGTCCGTCTCCAGGCATTTATTATGCCACTGACGCGACGACATGCTCGTAATGCCATTCTGGGCTAAGTTGCCCTTTAACCCTGTAGTACTTCTCTAGCCTGTGAATTTTGGATTCGATCATCGCCAGAGAACGCTTGTTAACGTGATCTTTCCGATTCTTCTCTAAATGTCGCCTCAGGTCGTCAGCCTTCTTCAGCAGCGCGGCCAAATCTTCTGGAAGGGCTCCGGCTTGTTGACCAGGCTTCAATATCTCCTGCACATTCTTTCCCGTGATCGACTTCACTAAGGGTACTCCATACCGGTCACGCATCAATACGCCGATTATACTCGCCGAGTTACCTTCCCGAGAAAGCTTGAGAACTAATGACTCAACCTCGTCCGGTGTATATTTGACCCACGATGGCGTTTTCTTGCTGATTGGTCGAGTAGACCCCGACTTACCGCGCTTGCTTGTGTATAGTCTAGCCGTTAATGCGCACGCTCCAAATTGGAAATTCGACCTAGTCTTTGGCTCTCGGTTATTTAACTTGTCTAGGCGACGATGAGGTTTCATGCATTGAGAACCAAGTGAAGAATTTTACGAATGCCTTTGCCCTGTGAGATAAGCGGTTCTTCTCTAGCGTATCCATTTCAGCGAATGTTCGGCCATCGCCCTGAATGGGCGTAAAGATCGGGTCGAATCCAAATCCGAGGGTTCCCCGTGGCTTACGAGTTATGACACCTATTACCTCGCCGTCAAAGCTTACAGGAGAACTTCTCGGTCTCACGAACGATACCACAGCACGGAAGGAGGCCCCCCTGTCTCTCGCACCCTTTAGCAGCGTTAAAACGCCATTAATCCCTAGGGTCTTGAACACGTAGGCCGAGTATGGTCCCGGGAAGCCTTGCAGGCTGTTTACGAATAAGCCTGCGTCTTCTGCAAGGACGGAACGCCGCGTGGTCTCGGATGCGCACTTGGCCGCGAATGACGCTATGTCCTCTAGTTCGTCCGACTGGATCTCAATTTTTTCACTTTTGATTTGTTTGAGCGTTATTCCGAAGACTTTCGCTATGTGAGTAGCTTCAACAAACTTGCCTTTGTTTCCTGTTGCAAAGTAGATTGTTGGATTATCCTCTCTCAAAGTATCTGCCCCGCCTTTCGATCTCTCGCATCTTGTTAACTGCTTCGATGCCCAGCCTCTTTCCAGCCGTCGCGGAATAACCATGCAGAAATGAGCCGAAGATCTCCTCGTGAAATTTGATGTGAGTGCTTTTCATAGCGCGACTGAGGAGAAGCAGATCAACTCCGCGATCTTCAAGCTCGGTTGAAAAATCTCCTAGCCCAAAGTCAATCAAGAAGAGTTTGTCGTCAGCGCATAAGACATTGGAAATAGTCAGGTCGCCGTGCACTATACCGCCTTCATGGATAAGAGCAACCATGCGTCCCAGCTGCTTGCATTGTTTGCGTCTCGTGCCTGGCGAGACGGTGTACAGTTCCTCTTTCAGCGTGGCTCCGTTTACGTAATCCATTACGAATGAGGAGTTTTCTGTATCGATGTGCTGGATTGCCGGCACTGGGACCCCAAGCTTCCGTACCTCATGCATTAAGTTCGCTTCATGAACCGTCCTGCCCCGACGGATCGTTGCGTCCAACTGGGGGACGCGATATGGCTTCGGGATCCGAGTCTTTCTGACCACCGTTGATCCACACCAGTTTTCAAGGTAGATCTCGGCTTCGGCTCCTTTGTAAATTAGTTTAGGAAGCCTCTCTTCTCCAGACGATGTCAACATCCTCCAACCTCCATCTGGGCCTTACGCGTGATTCGGCAATCGCAATCGTTACACCAGATCGTAACGCGAGCATGCCTGTCCATGCGATTTGTGGTCCACAATCTCCAGTGTAAGCTTGATTCACAACATGGGGCGTAGCTTCATGTAACCCCGCAACATCTGAAATCTTCTTTTGAAGCGTCCTGTTCGCCGCCACACCTCCGGTTAGAAGGACCTCTTTCTTGCCCGTATACGCGAGGCTTCGCTCGACAGCTTCAGCGAGCATTGAACATGATACCTCTTGCATGGAGTAGCACACATCCTCAAGAGAGGCGCCGCCCCTGAGTTTAGCGAGAGACGCTGTCAACAAGCCAGAGTATGAAACATCGTTTCCTTTCACGACGTAGGGAAGGGATACGAAGTTCTCCGATTTTGCTGCCAACATCTCGATTTCAGGCCCAGCGGGCGATGGCAGATTGATTTCTCTCGCGAACATGTCGTACAGGTTACCGAGGGTGATGTCCTCCGTTTCACCGAATATGCGCCATTTGCCACCAGAGAAAGCAGCGATCGCTGTATGCCCGCCTGAGACCAACACTACCAATGGGTCCTTCGCTCCCGTGGTCAGAGTACCGATCTCGATATGCCCGATGGCATGGTTGACGGGGGTTAGGGGGATGTGGAAGAATGATGCGATTGATCTTGCAACCGTTGCTCCAACCCTTAAGCACGGTCCTAGGCCTGGGCCTAACGCGACTGCAACTCCGGCAAGTTGAGAGGCCTTGACGCCAGCCTTAACGAGCGCACCTGAAACCACCTCTGCCGCGACGACGCTATGATGCTCGGCGGCTTCCCTCGGATGGATCCCTGTCCCCGGAGCCGAAACGTAAACATCACGAACGTCTGACAGAATCTGACCCTGCTCAGTGACAACACTGGCCCCAAACGTGTGCGCAGTTGACTCTATTCCTAGGCAGTACAAGGAGATCGCGACACTAACTTGCGGGCAGCGTTTGAAAAGGTTAGTTAAATCATGCTAACCACTGATCGATTAGGAACTAGTCGATTCGGCGATAACTAGTCGGTTGAGGGGGGATTGGAGACGCTTGGTCGAGGTAGCCGGTTAGGATCGGTTTGTCGGGGACAGGTGTCTCAGGATCGAGGTTTTTCGTCCATAGAAATTCGCGAACTGGCTTAGGCTATTTGACAACTCGCTAAAACGCCACAATGGTTAAAGGGCCTCAGCTCCAACGCCTCCGAAGTCGAGCAGAACTTCACCTATGGGTGGTTAGATTGGAAAAACAAGAGAGCAACGCCGAACGAGCAGATAGAATGATCACAGAAGCAAAACGCGTTATCGCTCAGGCAAAGGACCGCGACTTACACCTGCGACTTCTCGGTGCCATCGCGTTTCAAATTCAATGTCCAAAATTCAACTTCCTAAGCAGAAAACTCAACAGGATCCTAACCGACCTCGACTTTGCCGGATACAGCAAGGAAAGCAACAAGATCGCTGCAATGATGAAGGAACTTGGTTACGCTGACGAACCCGCCGTCACCACCTTATTTGGCCACAGACGCATGCTTTGGGATCACGCGTCAAACGGTCTGCACGCTGACGTCTTTTTCGATAAATTGGAAATGAACCACAATATTCCTTTCGAAAACCGTCTGGACATTGAAGATATGACAATCCCGCTAGCCGACCTGTTGCTCGAAAAAATGCAAATTGTCCAAATCAATGAGAAAGACGTTATCGATACGATAATGCTCTTGCGTGAACACGAAATTGTGAACAGTAGCCCGCAAAGTGCCATTGATGCGGGGTACATTTCCAAACTGCTCTCTAACGACTGGGGCTTCTACTACACGGTGACCACGAATCTCGGAAAAATCAAGAGTCGATTGGATCAATTCGGAGAGTTGAAGGACGAGGATCGAGCCGATATCTCTGGCAAAATCGACAGGTTGCTTGAAAGAATAGAAAGCCAGCCAAAGGCACTCTCTTGGAGAGTTAGAGCCAAAGTTGGTCCCAAGAGTAAGTGGTACAAAGACGTTGAAGAGGTAATTGATCGCTAAGAGCTACGAAAGACTAAGCGATCATAATTTTAGACGCAGTAGTGTTGTGGGTTAATACCGCTCTTCTACGGCGTGTAGTATATGCTTGAATATATTTTATTTGAGTTACCGTTAAACAGATGGTTAGGCGCACCGGGACGTTTGTGTGATCTGTTTTGAGTGGAACTCCTGCTGAGGGACCAGCCTATGTTCGAAAAGCCTCCGGCCTTGTTCGCGAACTGAATGCTAGGGATTTCGCGTTCTTCAATCTCGCCGGATTCGGGCTCTTTTTCTCACTCTTCTACTGGGTGAGTCTCACACCGCTTATTGGTGGCAACTATCTAGTAGGATTCTTGCTCTACGTGCTCGCAGCACTCTGTGTTACTATGATTTACTACTGTTTCATGGTCATAATGCCCAGGAGCGGCGGCGATTATGTGTTCGTCAGTAGGGCGATGCACCCAGCAATCGGTTTCGTTGGCAACTTGACCTTCGGTGTTTTCTGGCTGCTCTTCGTTGCAGTCACGGCCGTCACGATTACTTCGACCGGCCTTACCGCATTCTTCGGTTATGTGGGAGTAGTTTACAGTCTCCCGTCAATGGTCAGTATTGCGACGGCGATGACGACCCCGTTTTGGATTTTCGTCTTGGGAGTGGTATGGGTGCTTCTCGGAGCGTTTATTGCTATTCCGTCCCTTCGGACCTACCTCAGAATTCAGCAGGTCATCATCATCATTGTCGTACTTTTCTATATTATCGGGCTTGTGAGTCTAGCGGCGGCAACGTCCTCAAGCTTTTCGTCATCATTCAACAGCTTTGCGTCCCAATACACGGCCAATACGGCAGACCATTACAATGGTGTAATCTCTGCAGCTGCATCCGATGGCTGGGCCATCCCTGATCAAACTTCTCTTTGGGGCAGCGTTCTTCTACTTCCTGCATTTGGCGTGGTAGGCTTCTTCCAGTGGAACGCAAACGTTGGGGGCGAGATACGGAGCCCCAAGAAAACAGCGCTATACGGTCTAGTGGTGGGCGCTATGATTTTTCTCGGCCTACTGGCCGTGGCCACCGCTCTTCTCTACCGCGTTGCCGGATTCAACTTTCTGTCATCGATCGATTACTTGCTATTCAACGATCCAAGCAAAGTCCCGTTACCGATGCTCCCTTACGCCGGTATACTCATCGCGTTGACCATGCCACCTTGGCTTGGAGCGATATACACCCTAATTCCCGCCATTCAGCAGATTCTCTTCATCCCCAGTGCGTATCTGGTTTTTTCCAGAGGACTATTCGCTTATTCCTTTGACGGCGTATTGCCGAAATGGTTTGCCAACGTGAACAGCAAAACACATGGCCCGCTAAATGCCATTGTGACCTCCGTCATCGTATCATTCATCCTGTTTATCATCGTCGAACTCCCCGCGAGCTCATCCTACGCCTTCCTCTTCAGTTCAGTTTTCACCTGGATAACAACACTCTTGCCAACTCTCTTCGTGGCACTTGCAGCTATACTACTGTTCAAACTGAAACCGCAGCTGAACGAACTGTCGCCGATAAAGGGAATTAAACTAGTCATCCCAGGAATTATCAGCATAATATTCATCTTCGTAATCACTTACCTGTGCCTTACGAATCCGATTTACGGAGCAAACTCACCCATAGGAATCTACACAGCCATTGGAGTAGTGGTCGCGATCGGGTTGGTCTACCTAGTGAGCAGGATACGAAGAGGCCGTCTCCTGGAGCTGAGCTTCAAAGAAATACCCCCAGCGTAGGCGCTTTTGACAAGAGTATTCTTTGCAACCGACGTTCACGGTTCTGAACGCGCGTTCAGAAAATTCGTGAGCGCCGGCCCCTTCTACAAGGCCGGAATAGTGATTCTGGGAGGAGACATAACCGGCAAGATGATGGTTCCAATCGTTAAGAAGAACGAGAACACCTACGATGCTCACTATTATCAGAACAAGGTTGAATTACATAACCAAAAAGAACTTGAAAAGTTTGAGAACGAATGCAAGAATAGTGGCTACTATCCATACCATTGTTCCGAAGACGTGCTAGCAACGATTACGACCGACAGAGAGAAAGCAGGCACCATACTATTCCAGTTAATGAAAGAACGACTTGAAGCCTGGATCAAACTCATTGAGGAGAAACTCCGGGGCACTGAGGTTAAGATCTACATAACAGGCGGAAACGACGACCCGTACGAAGTTGAAAGTATCCTTCGTACATCAGATTTCATCATCGATCCCGAAGGCCAAGTAGTGAAGATCGACGAGAACAAGGAAATGATTAGCTCTGGTTTCAGCAATCCAACACCATGGAAAACCCCTAGAGAAGTCAGCGAAGAAAGACTGAGAGACGAAATTGAAAAAATGACCTCAAAAGTGCAAGACATGAAGAACTGTATTTTCAATATTCACGTTCCACCTAAAGACTCTCAATTAGACACTTGCCCTAAACTGGATGAGTCAGTCTATCCTCCGAAACCAATTTTGAAGGAAGGAAGGCTTGTGGAGTTTGGTGCCGGAAGTTCGTCAGTTCGTCTCGCCATAGAGAAGAACCAACCGCTTCTAACTCTATGTGGCCATATTCATGAGAGCCGTGGAGCAATAAAGATAGGAAGAACGGTTTGCATAAACCCAGGAAGCGAATACCAAGAGGGAATACTTCGCGGCGCGATAATCGACCTCAAGAAGGACAAGATTGACGATTACCAGCTTACGTCGGGCTAACCGCGAAATCACCCGAAACAGACCTTACAGTCACGGCACCTAGATTTCTCAATCCGTAAACTAATTTATCCAGATTGTTCTCTTAGATGTGAATTCAAGTAACCCGTAGCGGGATAGCTCGCTCCCAATACCGCTCTTTTTCACTCCTCCAAAGGGTAGGCGTGGGTCGGATGCGACGACTTTGTTTATGAAGACCATGCCCGCTTCGATCGAGGGTACAAGTTTCTCCGCTGCCTCTGCGTCTCCCCAGACGGAGGCGCCCAAGCCGAAGGGCGTTTCGTTTGCTATGGTAACAGCTTCGTTAGGGGTCCTGAATTTTTTCAGTACTGCAACTGGTCCGAATACTTCTTCATCGAATAGCGGCTCGACTCTCGCCACGGTTGGGGGTATGAAGTTCCCTTTGAGTCCTTGTGCTAGCTCTTCCACCTGGCCTAAGGTTTTGAGCTTGTTGACTTGTTGAACCACTATCTCCTTTTGCTCTTTGCTGGACAGAGGCCCAAGGAACGTGTTGTTGTCGAGAGGGTCGCCAATCTTCACTTTCGAGAACTCCTCTTTCATCCCCTTGTAGAACCGGTCGAAGACACTTTCGTGAACGATGAATCTTTTCGAGGCAATACACGACTGACCGTTGTTCTGCATTCGTGCGTATACACAGTTTTTGACGGCTTGGTCAAGGTTTGAGCCGTCGAGGATAATGTACGGATCAGATCCGCCTAATTCTAGCACAACTTTCTTGAGTTGCTTTCCCGCCTCTCCGGCTACCATTTCGCCTACTTCAGTCGACCCGGTTAGGGAGACCCCGTCGGCATATTTGATCGCTTCCAATGCCACAGGTCCGCGAGCAACAGTCGATTTGAAGACGTCTAACCCGATTATGTCTTGCAGTTTAAGGCTGGTGCCAGAGACTATTGATGCATGCTTGAGAAGGACAGCGTTGCCTACAGCCATAGCTGGAATGGCGGCGCGGATGAATTGCCATGCAGGGAAATTCCATGGCATGATTAGGAAAACGACTCCGAGGGGGTCGAATCTTACATAGCTCTTCTTGGCCTCGGTTTTTATGTGCTCTGGGGCGAGCATTTTTTCCGCGTTCTCTGTGATGTAATCGATAGTCCACATGCATTTCTTGAGTTCGGCCTCGCTTTGAGCTACGGGTTTCCCCATTTCAGTGCTCATCAGTTGGGCGAGTTCTTTTGCGCTGGCTTCGAATCTTCTCCGAACTTCTTTGAGCTTCGTTACCCTCTCGGCGATGTCGACTTTCCAAAGCTGCTGGGCTTTTCTCAACCCCGCAATTTTCGATTTGATGTCTTCTATCGAGTCTTCCTTGTATTCGTGCAACGTTTTTTCCGTGTAAGGATTGACAGTCTTGACGGTCATCTTGAATCACGATTGAGCATAGGACGGTTCAGATGGACTTGACGGCTTTCTCGTAAACGCTGAGTCCTTTCTGCATTAGGTTGTCGCTTATGACCAGCGGGGCCATGAACCTTAGCACGTTGCCGAAGTGTCCACAGGTATGCATTAGCAATCCGTTCTCGAACATCGTCTTTCGCAGTCGCACTGCGAGATCCTTCGAAGGTGCCTTGCTCTCCTTTGATTCCACAATTTCGTTTCCTATCATGCATCCCACTCCCCTCACTTCTCCGACGTTCTTGCTGAATTTGGCAATCCGTTCAAATTCTGACTTGGCCGTGACGCCGAGCTTCTCACTTCTGCTCAGCAGATTTTCTTGCTTGATGTAGTCAATGGTCGCTGCCCCTGCTGCCATTGCGAGTGGGTTTCCGCGATATGTCCCAAGGTGGAATCCGTCCGGAAGGGTTTGATCATATTCATCTCGGTACGCGATAAGTGAGAGTGGTAATCCCGCGCCTACAGATTTTGATATGCACATTATGTCGTGTGAGGTGTTTGTTAATTCTCAACCCCAGAACTTTCCAGTTCTTCCTAATCCGGTTTGGACTTCGTCAATTATTAGTGGGATTTGATACTTGTCCGCTATCTTCCTCAGCCCTGGGAGGAAGTCATTTGGTGGAACAATGTATCCTCCCTCGCCTTGGATTGGCTCCACCAATATGCCAGCGGGAGTATCAAGGCCCGAGTGTTCGTCAGATAGTAGATTCTCAAGGTACGCAAGAACTACCTTGCCCTCGTCTCCTTTACTTGTTACAGGGAAGGGGAATCGGTAGGAATATGGGAAAGGCAGGTGGAACACTCCGTGTCTTACCGTTCCTGAACTTCGCAGGTATGCTCGGCTCGCGGTTAGGCTCACAATCCCTTGGTGTATCCCGTGGTATGACCCTCCGAACGCGATGATCGTACTTCTGCCCGTAACGTGTTTTGCAAGGCTGATCGCGGTTTCACACGCGTCTCCTCCCGTAACGGTCAGGAGGGCTTTCGCGTGTCCTCGCAAGTTCCCTGGTAGAACGGAGTGTATCTTCTCAAGGAATTGTATTCTGATCTCAGTAGGAATCTCAAGCGAATGCCAAATCCGATCCATTTGATATTTGACAGCGGCAGTCACGAAGGGGTTATTGTGCCCCACGTTTAGCACGCAAATGCCGCCCATCCAGTCAATGAAGATGTTTCCGTCCACATCTTTGATTGTTGCCCCTCGAGCTGAATCGATCGCGAACGGGAAAGCCTTGCTATAGGTCACTGCTCGAGTTTCTAGTTGCGATTGTTTCGCGAGAAGTTGTTTAGATTTAGGCCCAGGCGGAGTTACAACTATGCGTGGAGCTTCTTCGTAGCTTAATTCCTGAGTAGACATCAAAGCAGACCCTCGAGTAACAGTGAGCGGGACTAGTCAAACGTGGTTATATGATTAAGGTATGAATATCGTTCACAATTATTGGCGCGTAAGATTGTGATCGGTCCAGCGGTTGCTGCGATCGGATTGGTGGTTCGGAAAGCTTTGAGGGCCTCAAGAATTGTAGGGAGTGGGAGAGTTCAACTGAAAGACAATCACGGCGTATGGCGGAACGACGATCATGGCATAAGTAATGTTATGCGTCTTACTTCGGATTTTTCGAATGATCTTGATCTAATTAGCCGAGAGGGTCCAGGGACAGGCTATAGTGTGAAAATAATCATAGTACAAGGAGACCGACGCCGAAGGAAGTCTCGGCCGTGACTGATACAATCACGCACGACGTATTGATTATCGGTTCGGGGATCGCCGGTCTCCGAGCAGCCATGGAAGCCAGTCGAATCAGCAAGGGGAAACTAAGTGTCGGCGTCATCAGCAAGGTACATGCCATGCGGTCTCATTCTGTCTGCGCCCAAGGCGGCACCGCTGCAGTCCTTCACCCCGACCGGGGCGACTCTCTGGAGGCTCATATCTTTGATACCATCAAAGGCAGCGACTACCTCGCAGACCAAGACGCCGTCGAACGCCTGGTTTCCATCGCACCTCAAGAAATCTATCAGCTGGAACATTTGGGAATGCCTTGGAGCCGCGACAGTGAGGGACGCGTTGCACAACGCGCGTTCGGAGGACACAGCTACCCAAGGGCGACCTTCGCCAGTGATCGGGTGGGTTTCTATGAGATGCAAACCCTCTACGACACCTGCCTCGGCTACCCCAACATCGAATTTTACCATGAATGGTTCGTGACCGGCCTGCTCGTTGACAAGGAAGGATTCCATGGAGCCACAGCCATTGAACTCCGAAGTGGCGACTTTCACGCATTCCAAGCTAAGGCGGGAGTCATTGCTACCGGCGGGGCAGGTCGATTGTACGCGTTCGCCACGTACTCCCACTCCTCCACTCCGGATGGCCTCGCCATGGCCTACCGCGCAGGTATCCCTTTGAAAAACATGGAGTTCGTTCAATTCCATCCGACAGGACTAGTGCCCTCAGGCGTTCTGATCACAGAAGGCGCTCGAGGCGACGGGGGAACCCTCGTCAACAAAGAAGGCGAACGCTTCATGAAAAAATATGCGCCGGAAAAGCTTGAACTCGGTCCGCGGGACATCGTTGCACGAGCTATTGCACGTGAGATCCAAGAAGGCCGAGGCTTCCGTGATGAAAGCGGCCTAGAATACGTACATCTTGACATCCGTCATCTAGGCGCCGAAAAGATCAAGGAACGACTGTCGGACATCCGTGAGATCTGCATTAAACTGCGAGGAATAGATCCGATTGAAGGACTAATTCCGGTGCGATACGTGTGCCACTTTACCATGGGTGGCATTCATGCCAATATTGACGGCGCCACGCCGGTCAAGGGTTTGTGGGCCGCCGGAGAGGCCGCTTGCATAACCGTTAACGGAGCCAACCGTTTGGGGACGAACTCGACCGCTACCTGTCTAGTCTGGGGCAAGCTGACAGGGCAAGCGGCTGCCGAATATGCAATGCAACACCATTCCTCAGATTTTCCGCAACAGACTGTCGCGTTGGAAGAGAAACGTATCTACGACGGCATCTTCCGAGGCGAGGGCAGAGAGAATCCCTATGACGTTAAGCAGGAACTCCAGGCAATCATGGATGAGCATGCTAATGTGTTTCGAACCAGCCAAGGGCTCGGAGAAGCCCTGAGAAAGATACGAGCTCTAAAGCAACGTGCCTACCAGCACGTCGAAGACAAAGCGCCGGAATACAATATGAACTTCGTAAATGTCTTAGAACTCCAATCAATGCTTGAAGTGGCTGAAGTGGTGTTACTCGGCGCCCACGCACGAACTGAGTCGCGAGGCGCTCACTTCCGCTTGGACCATCCAAAACGAGACGACGAACATTGGCTGAAGCACACGCTCGCATACATGTCGCCTGACGGACCCCGGCTCGACTACTCGCCTGTTACGATCACGCGTTACCAACCGCGGGAACGCACGTATTAATCCGAGTAAACCAAAGATGGATTCGAATGCCTACTTTGTCGAATGTTGAACAACTACAAGTGAATCCAAGAAAGCGACAACCCCCAACGGTAAGAGATTGGTTCTCTGAAGTTCCCACTTGGTTCTGGTCCAAGTAGAACCAAAACATTCCCTGAAAACGAGCAACAACTCTATTATCTGGAAAGACTCGCGAATTGGGAAGAGCAGACTTGACTGGCGTTAAGAGACATGAATGGGTTGAGGGATTTCCAGGCTCAATCATGGTCTGCGATTCAGCAGGCATTATACTGGAACTGAACAAGAAAGCTGTCGAATCCCATCGTGCCGATGGGGGAAAGAAACTAATTGGTTCAAACCTGATGAACTGCCATCCAGAACCCGCTCGAAGCAAATTGAAACAATTAATGAAGAAACGTCAGACGAATGTATACACAGTTACGAAAGGACGCTCTAAACTAATCGTAGTCCAAGCGCCCTGGTACAGTAGAAAGAAGTATCGCGGCTATGTGCAAATCAGCTTGAAACTGTCAGGCCGGATACCCAATCATATACGTAAACCCTAGACGTTAAATTAAAATAAGTTGTAGATCGGAGTGGAAGCGAATGGTGTCGTCCGTGAAAGGTGACCGGGAAATCGCACCGTAGCTCTCGTACACATGGAACCTCCGGCTCCGAGTCTATTCCTGGCATTTCATCAAACCATTCAGTGATGTTTCTGGCAGTTGATCAGACTTGGTAGCAAAGAGCAAGTACGTCGGTGAATTGCCCAAGCAATATGACCACAAGGCAGTAGAGGCTGAGGTCCAAGAGGTCTGGGATCGCGATCGTACCTATGAATTGGTTAAGAAAGTTAGGTCGAGTGGAAAGAAGTTCTACTTCCTTGACGGACCGCCGTTTCCAAGTTCCGACACACCACACATCGGCACATCATGGAACAAGGTTCTCAAAGATACTGTGATCCGATACAAACGTTCTCGCGGATTCAACGTTAGGGATCAACCGGGGTATGATTGCCACGGGCTTCCAATCGAATTAGCCATCGAGCAGAAGTTTGGGGTTAAATCCAAGAAAGAGATCGAGAGCTTCGGCTTAGAACGATTCATCTCAGAATGTAGAAGATTCGCTGAAACAAACGCAATGGCGATGACTAAGGCGTTCCAGGATCTAGGAATATGGATGGACTGGAACCAGCCCTACATGACGCACCTGGACTATTACATTGAATGCGACTGGTGGGGGCTAAAACAGGCCTGGTCAAAGGGGCTGTTTGAGCATGGGCAACGAGTCGTACACTGGTGCCCACGATGCGAAACCGTACTCTCTGATTACGAAGTTGTCTTAGAGTACAAGATGCTCCGTGACCCATCAATATACGTAAAATTCCCCGTCGTAGACAGACCCAATGAGTTCATCCTAATTTGGACCACGACTCCGTGGACGTTACCTTCGAACGTCGCGGTCATGGTTAACCCAGACTTCCAATATGCTCGGGTCAGGGCCAACGGCGAGACGTACATATTCGCAAAGGAACGGGTAGAAGCGGTTCAGAATGAAACCGGCCGCTCGTTCGAAGTCTTAGACACTTTCCCAGGCAGCAAACTTGAAGGGCTCAGGTACAGGGGTCCGCTAGAGAATCTTGTACCGGCCCAACTTGACCTGCAGAATGGGCACCGCGTCGTTCTCAGCAAGGAATACGTAACGTTGACAGAGGGAACCGGGTGCGTTCATTCTGCACCTGGGCACGGTGAAGAGGATTACGAGGTTGGCGTGCGAAACAGCCTACCCGTACTCATGCTTGTAGACGACCAAGGCAAATTCGTCACTGAAGCCGGAAAATACGCGGGAAAATCCGTCAGGGACGCTAATCCCGAAATCATTGACGATCTGAAATCCCTTGGAGCCCTACTATATGCCGGAGAAATTGAACACCGCAGCCCCGTCTGCTGGCGCTGTAAGACTCCACTAATAATTCGCGCAACAAAACAGTGGCTCATCCACATCGCACAACTCAAGGATCTCTTCATCAACCAAGTTGACTCCACCCTCTGGATACCTACTTGGGCAGGCGCAAATCAATTCAAGAACTGGCTTCAGGGCCTGAAGGACTGGGTCATCTCTCGACAACGGTTCTGGGGCACCCCACTCCCGGTATGGAGTTGCACATCATGCGGGAAAGACAAGATCATAGGTTCGAAGCAGGAACTTCTGGACAACGCGGTTTCCAAAGTCGATCTGCCGACTCTGCATAGACCTTGGGTCGACGCGGTTAAGCTACGCTGCGATTGTGGCGGGGAGATGGTTCGTGTACAGGATGTTATCGACGTATGGTTCGAATCTGGGGGGGCATCACTGGCGTGCCTGGGCCACCCCGCGAACGTAAAGGAAACCAAATTCTGGTGGCCCGCGGACTTCATAGTCGAGGGACGCGACCAGATAACCGCATGGTTCTTTGGACTACTAAGACATGGAATCGTCACGATGGGCCAGTGCCCCTACAAAACCGTTCTCATGCACGGCTTCGCACTTGACGCCCAAGGCCGTGAGATGCATAAGTCGCTTGGGAATTTCGTATCGGCTCATGAAGTGGTTGAGAAATTCGGACGAGACGCATTCCGATACTACGTACTACAGACGACGCTTTGGGAAGACCTACAGTTCTCATGGGACGCAGTTCGCCAACACCAAGGCGACCTAAGCACAATATGGAACACATTCGTCTTCGCAAGCACCTACATGAGCCTGGATAAGTTTGCACCCACGAAGCTTCCTTTGAAGCGCATGGGGAGCAGCCTGCGGCCAGAGGACCGCTGGCTGCTCAGTCGAACCCACCGAACGATCAAAGAAGTAACCTCGTTGATGGATGATTACAAGGTTCACGAGGCACTACGTAAGCTCAAGGCATTTCTCGTCGAGGACCTAAGCCACACCTACATACGATATGTCAGGCGCCGTACTTGGGTAGAGAAGCGAACGCGAGACAAGCAAGTCGCATACGCGACGCTTTATTCAGCCCTCGAAGCCGCCCTCATCATGCTTACCCCGATCATCCCATTCCTCACAGAATCAATCTACCAACACATGTTTCGGAACGCGGAGCCAAAGAACCCTGAAACTGTGCATCTTCTCGAATGGCCTGAATTTGACTCAAAGTGGATAGTTGATTCCCTAGAGGAGGAAATGAAAGCAGCACAGAGCGTTATCTCTACGGTTGCTCTAGTTAGAATGGGTAAGGGCCTGAAGCAGAGACAGCCCGTTCCACAGGTTTTGGTAACCAGCGAGTCCAAGACCCTCAGGAACGCCCTGAAGACGTATGCTGTGCTATTGCGTGATCAAACCAATACCCGACGCCTTAAACCAGTTTCGAAAGATGCACTTGCAAAGTTCTCTGATTCAGAGCGATTCGCAAAGACAGACTTCCCAGAAGGTACGGTTCTAGTTGACCTCAAGCTGTCAAAGAGTGAATTGGCTGAGGGATTGGCTAGAGACGCTGTTCGTAGAATGCAACAGATGCGAAAGGAGATGGATTTGAAGGTGGATTCATTCGTTCACGCCTATGTGGTGGCGCCTTCAAAGAAGGAGGCGAGCCTACTCAAAATGAAGAGTGGCTACATCGCAGGGGAAGTCCGAGCAAAACAACTCAGTATAACGGCAGGCGAAGTGAAGGTGAGCCAACCCTACTATACGAAGAGATGGCAGATTGACGGATTAAACTTCGAATTCGGACTTTGTGAGACTTCTAAACTAACCCGAAAAAGCCTGCGTAACCCAAGAACTCTCTAGAGAGGCACTTCGATAAAGAGACGCTCTAGCAGCTCCTTGTACCTATTTCTAATAGTGACCTCGGTAACGTTAGCTATTTCCGCAATTTCCCGTTGAGTCTTCCTCTCATTTGTTAGAACGGTTGCGATGTAGGTTGCCGCGGCGGCAATCCCGGTTGGACCCCTGCCGCTTGTCAGCTTCATCTCCTTCGCAATCTCTAGAATCTTGATAGCGATTGCCTCAGCCTTTCCGGAGATGACAAGCTTGTTACTAAACCGCGCCGCGTAATTCCTGCTGGTCGAAGGAGGTACGAACGCCTCTAACTCTCGAACCATGAATCGGTAGCTTCGACCTATATCCTTCTTATTTAGACTCGAGGAGGACGCGATCTCATCGAGGGTCCTAGGGACACCGCACTGTCTGCAACTCATGTAGATCGCAGCGGCGGTGACGTTATGAATCGATCTCCCGCGAATGAGGCGTTTCTTAATAGCACGACGATAAATCACAGAAGCAGTCTCAAGTATATTCTTCGGAACATTGAGGGCAGAAGCGAGCTTGCTTAGTTCGGCCAGTGCGACTGCAAGGTTTCGCTCCGTGGCGTCAGAGACTCGAACTCTACTCTGCCACTTGCGCAACTTGTAGAGGTCGAGCCTTTGGGCCGCAGTCGCGCGCTTCCCAAGAACACGGCTGTCACGCCAGTCGATAGTAGTTGAGAGACCCTTGTCGTGGATCGTGTAAGTGATTGGAGCGCCAACGCGAGTTCGGCTTTTCTTTTGATCGTCGTCGAAGGCTCGCCATTCGGGTCTCGTGTCAGCCAATTTCTCGTCGATCACGCACCCACATGCCATGCACACAATCTCTGCGGCCTCGTAGTCGCGCATCAGCTTTGGTCCGCCACATTCCGGGCAAACCGTGATCTTGGGGGCGGCTTGCAGCGATTCCCCTAATTCACCATCGGGTTCTTCCGACACTATCTCATCTACTCTAAACCAAACTAATCGAGGGAGTAAACAATGCGGTGGACGAATTTTGCCGGCGAAGAACTTGCGGGCCTAATTGAGACGTATGGCGCAGACACTGGTCCGAAGAAGTCTTGCACTTTTCCAATTTCCTTAAGCTTACTGTCACAGGTTCTCGTTCCAAGTTTAACAAAGCGAGGTTCTTCGCATTTCACTATGAGGCTGCGGCTATTCGATAAGTGAAGAATTTTGCCGAGCCTCCGCAAACTGCCTTCGTCACTCCCGCCGGAACCCCCGACAAGCCCGCAGCATATTTAAACGTAGATCTCTGTCGAAACCCTTTAACCGCACCTAGAATTCTTACAACGAAAATTGACATGACATCTGTCATAATTTTCATGAAGAACGCGACCAGAACCAAGCATGCGTGTTCATGTGACGGCACGCGGAGAAGTTGCTAGTTAACTCATACAATAATCCGACAATTATGGATATGGATTGTGGAACCATGGAGCCCTGAACGTTTTTTA
>JBEKPE010000021.1:0-20685 GCA_049521055.1 Bathyarchaeia archaeon | reverse complement strand
TTGCTAAGTTTGATGGTGACCTGGTGAAGGCACGGTCACTCTATGAAGAAAGTCTGAAGATCGCACGAGACGTTCAGGATAAGACGGATATTAGGTACGCGCTCCAACAACTCGGCGGGGTTGCATCAGTTCAAGGCGATTATGCGACGGCACGGGCTTCCTTCGAGGAGGGTTTGGCTATTGCACGTGAAATTGGGGATAATCGAGCAGTAGCCGTCGCGCTGGAATATCTTGGCGGCGTTGCCTTCTTTAACGAAGAGTATGCTTTGGCGCGAGCGCTCTGTGAGGAGGCGCTGAGGCGGTTACGTGAGTTGGGGGACAAGTTGCTGATCGCTGCGATTGTGGCAGATTTGGGCGAGGTAGCTTATCGTGAAGGTGACCTCATGACAGCGCAGTCCCTCTGCGAGCAGAGTATGGCTGCACTTATGGAAATCCACGACAGATATTTCCTTCCAGGGGTGTTCGTCGTGTTGGGCCGTGTGGCTTATCAGAGGGGCAACTACGAGCAGGCGAAAGCATTCTACTATGAGGGGTTAGTCCTGCGCAGCGAAGCGCAACTCAAGTTCGGAATTGCAGACTGTTTAGAGAGGCTTGCGGAAGTCGCTTTGGCACAAGACTTACCGGAGCGCGCGTCGCGGTTGTTTGGTGCAGCTGAGGAATTGCGATTCCGCACCGGATATCGCCTCCCGCCTATAGATCAGGAGACAAATGAGAGTGGTGTGGCGGGCGCTCGCGAGAAATTAGGTCGGGAGAGGTATGATTCCCTGACGGCTCAGGGTCGCGCAATGACAATTGAACAGGCCATCACCTACGCTCTTGAGAGACAACCTCAAAACCAATAACGTCAGTTAAGTAACCATGATCTTGACTGTTGCCTTACTTGGGAGATACTGGGGGCTGCCTGAGTAGTCTCCGAGGAAGAAGGCGTCAACGTTGTATGGGCCAGCTGTCGATGGGGCGACCGCTGCGTAAGTGTATGAGCCGTTACCTTGTGTCATGACGGTAACTTCGTTTGTGCTCCATCCGAACACCAACACGATCGTCTTTCCTCCTAACCCACTGCCATTCGCGGTGAGGGTTCCCGAAACGGTGAATGTGGTTCCATTGGATGGGTTTGATGGTGTTGCTGAGGCAGTTAGGGAAGTGGATACCGGATTTGTCAGTAAACCGGTTTTCAGATGCAATGTAATTGTTCCTGGACCATTAAACGTGACCTGAGTTGGATCATTCGAACCTGAGCACGTCAGGCCATCGGAACAACTCCAGTTCCCGAGAGTGTAACCAGAGGGCACGTAACAGGCGCTAACTGAACCATAACTCGTGCTATTGATAGATTGTCCGTTGCCTTCACCGGGACCAGCACAAGACCCCCAAGCAATTCGAGCTGAAGAACTTGGGCTGGTTTGAAAACGCACCTGCGCGGCGTAGATCGCCGTTAATGATCCACCAACCGCGAAGGTAGTGCAACTCGCCGTATTCCCCGAGGGTGTACATGTGATTCCATCGCTCCAAGTCCAATGATCAAACTGCCAACCAGTAGAGGGTGAAGGTGGGTTTGATGTGGCCGAGAAATTGGGAGGGCAAACGGTTGATTCGCCATCAGTGAAGGTCCCGGCACAAGCTTTGATGTTCCCGGGGGCAGAGGTACCAAGAAATGTCGACGGTGTCGTGTGAAATACGACGGTCCTTGGTGCTTGCGGTAAGAATGCAAACAGGTGGCGGTTTGCTGTGACGAAGATCTGTCTGTCGCCCGCGCTCACGGAGTTGAAATGTGTCGGGGTGGTACCAATCGTGGCGTGAAAGAGGGTATGTCCGTTGGTCAGGTTGAGTGCATAAAGCACCCCGTTGCCGGCATCGACATCCCACACGGCGTTGCCAGCAATAATTGGTGGGCCGGAGAGGAAATTGGAGCCGCGCCAGGCAACCGTGAACGGAGGATTGGACCCGAGATTGACGTTGAGCGCGACGAGGCCATTATCGCATGGAACTATCAGGTAGGGAGAGGAGTATGCCAATCCGCCGTACGCCCCGCCGCCGTTATCACACACCTGCGAAGAGTACAGTTGTCCTCCGATATTGCCCAGATTGTTTGCGTTGAGTAGGTAACCGATCCCTTGTTTGCCTATTTGAAAGAGGTAATTTGAGCTCAGAATGACTGGTTCGGTGGAACCCAGGTCAAGATCCCCCGAGTTAAGTTGGCTCCAGTTAGGGGGAGCAAACCAGTCGATCAAACGAATAGGGGGGGTTGTGGCCGGTGAAAGTTTCAACACGGCGTCCCCATAGTCGAAGGTTGAAGTGGCATCACTATTACCCGTAGCAACCAACAGGTTACCTAAGCTGTCTACTACTGGACCGTCTCCCCCACCCCATATCGCGCCCGCCCGGCCAGTTGGAACCTGGTAACTGAGTACGGGGCCCCCGCCAGTAGCATTAGTCGCGGCGAGCCAACCATGGTAGGGCCCGCAGTCTCCATCCAAGCCACCGTACCCAACGTAGACGTACCCATTTGACAAAGCCAAGGCCGCTCTTTGCTGCTGATAGAGAATGTTGGCGCCTGACGGGTCGATGGCGAGTTGAAATTTCACGCTCCCCGTATCAAGATTGATTGCGAACAATTCATGATGTAGTTGGGGAGATTGTAAGAACGCAACGAGGAAAATGGTTCTTCCAGAAACATCAATCACCGGTGTCCCAGTTATGCCGGAGGGTAATATGTCGCCGCACGGAAGGCCGCCACTAACTGGTGCCCCTAGATTTGTGTGCCATAATGTCAGTCCAGAGGTCGCGTTCAATTCGTAGATGGAGTTGTTTTCCGTCGCGACTATAACGTCCGTTCCGACGATCAGAGGTTCTGCATACACGTCGCCGTCTAGTTTGGCTGACATCCAATTTTGGTTAGCCGCAGTGACCTGGGGGGTTGCCGAATCGTATCCGGATCTGAACATATCTCTGTGAAAGGTGGGCCAGTCGTCGGACGAGGGATCTGGATACGCTACGGCTTGCTGCGGTCTTATGGACGCCGTCACCGGAGTATGAGAATATGGCAAGGTTTGAGCGGCAATGATAGTTACAAGAATCAGGGCTACTGTTATCGAATTCGATGATGGGCGCAGCAGAGATTCCTTCAAGGTCACGCGCCTTGAAGTGACTGGCATTCTATAAAAAGAATGAATCGGGAATTAGCCGAATATCGGAAGATGAATGCGCATTACTAAGGCAGAAAACGACGTACTAAGCGCGGCACCTTATGCGTGCATGTGGTGCGCGTGCCTACGAAAACACAATCAAGCCAGTTCCTCTCGTGACGGCCTCCTCTCTGAAATCCACTCTCAAGATACCCCCTCAGGAGCTGATAGATGCACCACCTAGAGCATTGCAGTGATAGCGTCAGTGGTTTCCTTCGAGGGGACGACGGGGACGATTTCGAAATCGACTAGGTCTCGCCACTCAAACACCCACTGTTGGAATATTTTCGCGTCACCGCATTCCATTAGTTGGAAGCAGCGATCAAAGTTGGCTTCAACCCAGCTGTCAACATATTTCAGGCCTTCCGGGAGCATTCGACCACGTTCTCGGGAACGAGTGTAAACGGCCCGAGCGTCCCTGTTCTTGAACCGTTCAATCACCATGAAGAGCATACAACGTCACGGCCCTTTCTGCTTTAAGTTGACTAATCTGTCTTTTCTCCATCAGGTATGTCTCAAGGAATGCATGGTCTGGATGGGACTTCTGAACTGTTGAAATACATGAAGCCATCTTCGAAGATATGATTCAGTTGAACCTGCGGATTGCGATTCACATCACCCTGATTGGATACATCGTACTTCTCGCTCTTTCAGGTTCTAATGTGAAGGCGAACTTCTGCCAAACGATTACTGTTTCATCCGCCTACCCTCACGAAGCTTCACCAGACCAACAGGTTCGGCTTGTAACGACTGTTGCTGGTTCCTGTACGTCAGATGGGGAAGACTACTTTGCTGTGAGAGTAGACTTGGCCGACAGTGTGTCAAAGTCAATCCTTTCATCGAACAGTACTTCGATTGGTTATAACGCCAATAACTTCTCCGTCAGTGTCGAAAACGTTGCAACGACGCCATTGAATAACGGAACCTGGCCGGTAGACGTTGACACGTACATGATTCAAGCTGGTGCAGCAAGCGGAAAATATTTGCTAAACGCAACGACAGTTGCAATTCAGGTAGGAGACGCTCCTCTACCGGAGTTTCAAAGCCAAGCCGCTATCCTCATACTCGCCGTAATTGCAATACCACTGACCGTGTGGCAACTGACAACCCGAAAGAAAAACGGAAAGACCTGAGAACAGGTGGTTTGACTCGGCGAGATTCGTAGATCTTAGCCACTCCATTGGGGATGGCATGAGAGCCTACCCCGGTTTTCCGAGTCCCAAGATTCAGCCGTTCATTACGCGAGAGGACTCACGGCCCCGATATGACGGGAAGGCCGAATTCTATATCGGCAGAGTCGATATGGTGGGCAATGTCGGAACATACGTAGACTCTCCATTTCATCGGCACGCTAAAGGTTTCGACCTGAGCCAACTCCCGCTTGAAAGCATTGCAGGCGTAACTGGCATCGTAGTTGATGGACAGCCATCCGCGAACCGTTCCATCAAGATCGATTGTGAGGAATCGGAATTACGCGATAAGGCTGTACTCATAAGGACGGGGTGGGATAAGAGGTGGGGAACAGAGAGATACTGGGAACCTGGTCCGTTCCTAAGCGACGAATCCATCGATCTCTTGATTCGCGCTAGGGCTAAACTTACAGGAGTTGACTTTTGGAATATTGACGACATCGAAAATAAGGCTCGGCCGGTTCACACTCGTCTCTTAGGAGCAAATATCGTGATCGTGGAACATTTGGCAAACCTGTCGGCGCTTCCTAGAACGGGCTTCAGATTCTACGCGGTCCCACCTCGGATAGTCAATGGTGCATCATTTCCTGTGCGGGCGTTCGCAGAGATTAGAGATGCTAGAAGAATTGCCACATTCCTATCTCGTGAACAAAGAAAAGAACGACTGCATGTGGAACAGGAACTATAACCTGTACTAGAGAGCGTTTCAGGAGATCGTGTTACCTGACAGATTCATGATGTTACGTCAGCCCAATTAACTCGGAAAAACACGAGGACCGAGATCGCCAAACTGGACGCGTCGAACGCCAACGAACCTTTCTTATGTCCTCAAGCTCAACGAGCGCATGTTCGTCGGAGGGTTTCACATTTCTTTTCAGTTTCCAAATTTACCGCAGCTACTCGCAGTTGGAAACTTCCAAACGCTTAATTGCCTCTGGGGTTGAATGCCGGTTGGGTCGGATGCGAATGGTGGATTCGAAGTCGAAAAAGTTTCACAGGATATTTTTTTCGACAGACATTCACGCGTCGGAAGTCGTGTTTAGGAAGTTTCTGGGCACTGCGAAATTCTACAATGTGGATACTCTGGTGATGGGAGGCGACGTTACCGGGAAGACCGTAGTGCCGCTCGTGTCCGACGCGACTGGTAACTACCGCTTCAATTTTCAAGGGCAGGAGTTCAATAAAATCCAGCCCAGCGATATCCCCGAGTTCGAGAAGCGTATCATGAACGCAGGCCTCTACCCGCATCGAAGCTCAGAGAGTGAGTACGATTCGCTTCGGTCCGACGCCGGGAAAGTGTCCGCCCTTTTCGACCAGCTAATGATTGATCGGTTGAACATGTGGAAGGAGCTCGCCGAGACAACTTTGGGCCCTTTGGGCGTGAAATGCTACTGGACGGGCGGAAACGATGACAAGCAGGAAATCCTTGACGCAGTTCCATCATCAGAGCACTTCGTGAATGTGGACGGGAAGCTTGTTCTCCTTGAAAGCGGGCACGAGATGATCAGCCTCGGCTGGAGTACTCCTACTCCCTGGAAAACACCGCGAGAATGTGATGAGGAGCAACTCGCATCAAAACTTCAGCCACTATTAGACAGTATCAAGAATCCTTCCACCTGCATATTCAACGTTCACGTTCCCCCCTACGATTCAGGATTAGATGTTGCACCGAAGCTTGATGCCAACTTCGATCCCCCGAAGCCGGTGGTTGAGGGCGGACAGCAAGTGCTTATCCCGGTTGGCAGCACAACGGTTCGTGACATTATAGAGAAGACCCAGCCATTGCTAATGCTGTGCGGGCATATTCATGAAGTAAAGGCGGATGTTAAGCTAAATCGGACAATGTGCATCAACCCCGGCTCAGAGTATCCTGCCGGTATCCTGCGAGGGGTGATTGTCAACCTCACCAAAGATAAGGTACTAAGTTACCAGTTCACGTCTGGCTGAAGGGAAAGAAAGATGGGGAACCCCCTACACAGGGGGTACTTCTTTAAAGGCCAGTTCCAAGTCGATGCCTCTTCGTTTCAGGTAGGCGCGTCTGATGAAAAAGTAGACCACCCAAATAGCGAAGATGCTAAGCATTATGGTTTCTGAGATTCGGCTCGGTGTCATTACCCCTAATCCTGGAACTGTGAGGTAGTAGTAGAGCATCCAAGCGCTGAATAAGGTTGCAATTATTCCGCAGATAGTGATTACCGGGATTCCCGCTAGCTTGTATTTAGCAACGGGTGAGCTGTCGTACACGGACTTCCTCGTCCAAGGAAAGATCGCGCCACCGAACGCTGTTCCTATGTACATTATTGTCGCGACGGCTGTCACTGCAAGTGTGAGGGTTAGGTATCCCGGGACAAAGTTGTAAACTGCTGAATAGATGACGCCGCCGAGAATGAAGAATATCACGTGTGCATTGACGGGTGTGTGTGTTCGGCTGTTAACGTTGCTGAGCATTTTCGGGAAGACGCCGTCGATGGACATTGCAACCGTAACCCTAGTCCAGCCGACGATCACGTTCGCTACGACTTGAAATGCATTTAGGAGAATGCCGATAGTCATGAGGAATATCAGCAGAGGGTTGTCGGTTAGGACTGCTGCGAGGTTGCTGAACCATGGTGGAATGGGCATGCTCACGGTTCCTGACGTGCTGCCGTATGCAGCGGCCGCCAACCAGCCTTGTCCGACAGTGTTGATGAATGCATAGGCTAGAATCATCATGAGCAACGTGCTGAAGAGGCCACCACCGAGGTTGATGAGGAGTTGGTTCTTGAAGCTGGACGCACCCTGAATCTCGCCCGCCTGCTCCTGCGTGTATCCTACCCAACCCAAACTAGTCAAGGCTATGGGAATGACGAAGATTGTCGAGGCCCATGACCAGCCCGAAACGGGAGTGAAACCATTCTGGGTGGCTTGAGTGAGAACGTAGTGGTAGTAATCAGGAGTGCTAGGTGCCAGAACTGCCATGGCCCCGTTGAATCGAGCGATGAACGCGGATGTTGGAGTCATGAGGAAGAACGCTATCATGATGACGTAGCTAAGAAGGAAGCCATACCACATGACCCATTGGGCAAGCACGAAGACTTTGAAGCCTCTGATGAGCATGGCAGCAGCCACTGCTGAGCATATGACTGTCGTTATCCAAATGCCAGTTGGGGTTGTGAACCATAGTCCTAGGTTCTGGATCGGTGTGCTGTTAGTTGCCAATCCGATGCCTGTGAACATTGGTGCAAATCCGAGTATTGACGTCAGCCATCCACCAAGTGCTTCCCATTGACAGAAGAAGACGGGGATTACTGTGGCAACGATTGCAAAACCAATGAAGGGTTTCAGTGTACGGCTCTGGAAGACGTAGTCGCCTCCAGTGCGCGGCATTGCTGAAGCCAATCCAGAATAAGCAACGGCCAGGAAAGCCGTGAAGATTCCGGTGATAAGTATTCCAAGTGGGACGTTTGCATCAGGCCAAACGGCTAACGTGAGCAGGTATACCCAAGGAAAGATCACGCCTATGTTTAGAACGTTGTATGCGAAAGCGGAGTATGGAGACATCACTCTGACTAAGCCAGAAGATTTTCTAGCGAAGACTTCTGTGGTCTTCATAGAGCAGAATACTGTCCGGAGGCCGTATATTAGACTTAACAAATGAGAGTTGCTCGATTTTCATGCAACTCAACTATTTTGAATGGTGGGTTTCGTCACTTTCAGAAACGATGGCCCGCCAAGTCACCGAATCCAGATTTCGGCTCGATTCAGACTAAGTGTCCCTTGTAGTTCAATATCTGGACGCAGCGTATTGCCCTGAATACTCCAACTATCTCTTGATTCTAGGGGACGAGTTTTCCTTGTGGATTAGCCAAACGGTAGCTGGTCAACAACTAAATACGTCCGTGCTGACGCCCCTAACGGCGATTGTGTTGTCGGTTGTTCTTGTTAAGAAGTCAGGTATAGTTCCTGAGAAGTTTGAAGCAGGAAACTCAAATCTGAAGCTAGTCGATGTAGTAGACAGAAAGCAAGGCGCCCCGGTCACTGCTGGAATAATCGAAATCGTGAAATCCGAGCCGTGCGTATTCGACTATGACAATGACTGCGCTGTGATCTACTGTATCGACGGCTCATTCCTGTTGAAAGAGGGCGAGATCAAAACTGACGTTCAACCCGGGGATGTTGTGTACATACCAAAGAAGAAAGGACTGAAGGTTGAGTGGTCTTCCCCGAGTATGGGTCGGGGCTTCTACGTGACATTCCCACACTGGCGATAGGTAAGGAACTCGACATGACGGACCAAGTTCCTCAAAATCAGGCGATTTAATCAAACGTCCTAGCGACAACAAGTTTGTCGCTGCTGAAAATAAGAATTGAGGCTCCTTCCAATTCTGGAAGTAAGAGCTACCGGGTGTGATCGTGGAACACTTAGCTAACTTGACAACGCTTCCCAGAACAGGATTCAGGTTCTACGCAGTCTCCCCTCGAATTGTAAGCGTTGCATCATTTCTGATGCGGGCGTTCGCAGAGATTTGAGAGATAAAAGCTGAGGATTAAACGACGATTAGTTCTACGAGTCGTGTTAGACAAGTCGAATAGATTACTGGAACACTATTCTCGCAAGATAGTGTCCCGGCTCAACGGAAATCGGACAACAAGGGTATTAGGCACTGATCAGGACCTTCGAACAGGAAACGTTTGGTGTGTTTCCGAATTTGTCAATAAAATTATCGACCGGGAAAGAGATACCAATTGAGATGCACAAGACTCGAATGGTACAGAAGATCGCGTTAATCCCAGTCGAGGAGAGACTCAAAGCCATAGCCGACGCTGGGTACAATACGTTCCTGCTCAAAACCAAGGACATCTTCCTTGACATGCTTACCGACAGCGGCGTCAACGCTATGAGCGATAATCAATTCGCCGGAATGCTAAACGCAGATGACGCGTACGCCGGCAGCATGACATTCTATCAATTCGCTGACGCTGTCAAAGATGTGATGGGATTCAAGCATGTGATGAACACTCATCAAGGAAGAGCTGCAGAGCACCTCCTTGCGAAAGTCTTCGTTAAGCCAGGTAATGTTGTCCCAACGAATTACCACTTCACCACGACCAAGGCTCATATCGAACTGCTGGGGGCCCCGGTTTTGGAGATCTACTACGATGACGCTCTCAAAACAGAAAGCAAGAACCAATTCAAAGGAAACATGGATCCTCAAAAACTGAAGAACATAATCAAGAAATTCGGCAAGGACAACGTCGCTTTTGTTCGCATGGAAGCCACGACCAATCTGATCGGAGGACAACCATTCTCTCTCGCGAACCTGAAAGAGATAAGACAGATCTGCAATGAACACGGTTTGCTTCTCGTCCTCGATGGAAGCCTAATCTGCGAGAATGCCTACCTCATCATGCAGAGAGAGAAAGAATATCAAAACAAGACCGTCGCTGAAATAGTTCGAGAGATCTGCAGCCTTCCTGACCTCTTCTACATGAGCGGAAGGAAGAACACGTCAGTCAGGGGAGGTTTTATCGGAACGAACAACAAGGAACTGTTCGACAAGATCAGGCCTTGGTTGCCAGTCTATGAGGGGTTCTACACTTACGGTGGCATGTCGATGCGAGAAATTGGAGCGATGACGGTTGGCGTCAGAGAGATGGTTGATCCTACAGTCGCGGGTTGCTCGGTTGAACAGATCAAATACTTTGTCAACAGGCTAATTGAAACCGGAATCCCCGTAGTCACACCCCCAGGCGGGCTCGCATGCCACCTGGACGCGATGAAATTCCTGCCACACATTCCTCAGTCACAGTATCCAGCGGGAGCATTGTCGGCAGCCCTCTACCTAGCTTCCGGAATAAGAAGCATGGAAAGAGGAACCGTCTCAATGGACCGAGACAAGGAAGGAAAAGAAGTCATGGCAGACATAGAACTCACAAGGATAGCGCTTCCAAGACGAGTCTACTCGATCTCACACATTGAGTATGCCATCGACAGAATAAACTGGTTGTACAAACATAGAGACCTCGTGAAAGGGCTGAAGTTCGTGTTCGAACCCCCAGTGCTCAGGTTCTTCGATGGAAGGATGGAGCCACTCGACAACTGGGGAAGAACTCTCGCTGAAGCTTTCAAGAAGGAATTAGGCAACAACTGATTCATCCATCATGGCGTCCAACGCGTCGCCTACAGTCATCAACACTACATCACAGACCGAGTCTGGGATTGAGAAAAAGCGTGAAAAATGGAAGGCTTGCAGGTCAAACTACGCTCAGTTCTCTCTGAGTCTTGGTAGCGAAGTCGATATCGTAGTGGCATTCGGTCCAGTGGTTCCTTTCGACCTCGACGAGTGGTGGTGGAGTGTTCGCACATTTGTCGGTCGCATATGAGCAGCGGGTTCTGAACCTGCAACCATTCGGTATGTTCACGGAGCTCGGCACGTCGCCTTGGAGAGGAACAAGCTGCTTTCTCTTCGTTGGGTCAGGGAGTGGGACCGATGAGAGTAGTGCCTTCGTGTATGGGTGCTTAGGGTTCTCGAAAAGCCGCGGGGTGTCCGCCAGCTCGACGATTCTTCCGAGGTACATGACAGCCGTTCTTGCACACATCTGTCGGATTACGGCTAGGTTGTGTGAGATGAAGACGTAAGTGAGGCCCATTTCATTCTGTATTTCTTTAAGCAGTTTGAGTATCTGAGCCTGTACTGAGACGTCAAGGGATGAAGTGGGCTCGTCTAAGACTATGAATGATGGTCTCACGGCGAGGGTAGTGGCTATTGCAATCCGCTGCCTTTGCCCACCCGAAAATTCGTGGGGATACCTAGCAAGGTGATCAGGGTTGAGGCCAACCATCTCTATGAGCTCTTCAGCGCGTTTGTTCGCCTCACGTTTGGAGGAAACGGTTCGATGTATCTTCATGGGTTCGGTTAGAGCTGAACGGACGCTCTGCCTGGGGTCGAGAGAGGCGTAGGGATCCTGGAAGACCATCTGCATCTTGCGCCGAACCAATCTGAGGCGCTTTCCTCGTAAACGCGATATGTCTTCTCCGTCGAAGGTTATCGATCCTTTCGATGGTTCGGTCAGCCGCATTATCGTTCTACCTAAGGTGGTCTTCCCACATCCCGACTCTCCGACGAGGCCGAACGTCTCGCCTCGTTTCACAGCCAGCGAGACGCCGTCGACCGCTCTTACAAAATTCTTCGTGCGACTAAGCATGCCAGCTCTGATCGGGAACCATTTGAACAGATCCTCCGTCTGCAGGAAGTATTCATCCAACTAGCTCTCGTCTCCAAACAGGAAACATGAGACGTAGTGTCCTGGGCTTACTTCCAGCAAGGTCGGCTTGGTTAGCGGACATTTATCGAACGCCTTCGGGCATCTCGGATGGAATCGGCAGCCGCTTGGTGGTGAGAGGAGGTTTGGCACGGAGCCTTGGATTGATTTCTGCTCAACGGCTGTAAGGTCCACGCGTGGGACCGAGGCTAACAGGCCCTGTGTATAGGGGTGTAGTGGGTTTCTGAACAGTTCTTCAACATCCGCTACTTCGACGACGTTACCAGCGTACATTACGGCTACTCTGTCGCAAACTTCAGCCACTACAGCAAGGTCGTGGGTTATGAGGAGCACTGAAGTTTCTATGGTCTTCTTGAGTTCTTGTAGAAGCTGCAATGTTTGGGCTTGGACCGTGACGTCAAGTGCGGTTGTCATCTCGTCGGCGAGAAGAACTTTTGGTCGCCGCACGAGCGCCATGGCGATCATGGCTCTCTGCCTCATTCCACCCGATAATTCGAATGGATACAGCTTGAACGCTTTCTCAGGTTCTGGGAGCCTAACCGATTTGAGAATTGCGATAGCGTATAGGCGGGCAAGCCTTTTGATTACATTATTCCCCAACCGGCCGCCCGTTGACGCGGCTCGTAGCTTATCCCGCTCATCATTCAATTCACCTTCAAGGCCCGCGGCCGATTCCAATTTTTCGAGTTCTTCAAGTCGATTTTTGATGAGTTGTTGCACGAATACTTCAGGTTTGCTTGCGATGATCTCTGTTATTTGTGAACCAATCGTGAGCACGGGGTTAAGGTATGTCATGGGGTCTTGGAAGACCATTGCAATATCCTTCAGCCTAACCAAGCGTAGATCTTCTCTCTTCATTTTGAGCAGGTTTGTTCCATCCAGCAGGACCTCTCCGCTCACTACCTCCGCGTTCGGAGGAAGTAATCCGACGATTGATAGGCTGGTTACAGATTTGCCGCATCCGCTTTCGCCGACTAATCCGAGAAGTTCTTTTCTTCTCAGGGATAGTTCGACGCCATCGAGAGCTTTCACGTCTCCTGCGTAGGTGTGAAAGGTAACCTTCAGATCTCTAACGGTGAGAACGTCCTGCCGGATCCCACTCTCGGACTTTTGCATCGTCATCTTCTCAGTCTAGGGTCAAAGATGTCCCTTATTCCGTCGCCGAGCAGGTTGAAGCCGAGTGAGATTATCAGGATAGTCAGGCCAGGGAAGAGGATAAGCCAAGGAGCAGTGAAGATGTATTGAATTCCTTGGTTGGCCAAGTTACCAAGCTCCGGAAGGAGGGGGCTTGGGGATAGCCCGATAAATGTCAATGCTGAAACCGTCAGTATGACAGAACCAACGTCTAGTGTAGCCTGAACTAGCACTGGGTAAATTGAATTCGGGACCACATGTCTGAAAAGGATTCTGGGTGCACCGGCGCCCATGGCACGGAGTCGTTCAACGTACGGCTTCTCTTTTTCACTCAGGACTTGAGACCTCACCAGCCTCACATAGAATGGCCACCAAGTGATGAGCACAGCGAACGTGAGAACGGGAAGTGATCTCCCAATTACAACTATCATCACAATGGCCAGGAGAATTCCGGGAACGGCGAGAAAGACGTCGGTTATTCTTAGAATCGTTTCATCAATTGCACCACCAACATATGCCGCTATACTGCCAAATAATACACCAATCACGACGGCTGACAGGACAACCACTAATGCAATCTGCAGATCGATAGGGATCGCAAGAATGATCATTTTCGATAGGCTTCTCCCATACTGATCTGTCCCGAGCGCGAAGACGGACCCGGAGCAGTCGAACACGTTACCGATATGCCAGTTGAATATCTGATTGTTCCAGCATAGACGTAGGTTGAGGTTCTCTTGAAGCCAAGAGGTTGGATTGACGAGTAGTGGTGAAAGAAGCGCTAGGAGAATGGAGGTCACGGAAATGAAAAATCCGGCGAGCACGATCGGATTCTTTCTAAGAAGGTAAAGTGAATACTTGATGTCTGCGCGACCAAACTGGACCTGCTCTTCCGGATGTTGTTTTGTTTCCATCTAGACAAGCCTCAGTATCTTATCCTCGGGTCGATTATGGAGTAGAGGACGTCTACGACAAGATTAGTGACAACTATGATTACTGCTGTTACGAGCACGTACAGCTCAAGGAAGTTGATGTCGAGGACATCGGCAGCGGCGAGTGAGGCGTTTCCGACCCCAGGCCACGAGAACACGATTTCGACAATAACCGCACCGCCCAAAAGATATGCCACAAGCAGGCCTGAAACCGTGACAGCTGGAAGTATAGCATTCCGGAGCGCGTGTCTGTAGACAACGACACTTTCTGTGAGACCTTTAGATCTAGCTAGGAGAATGTAATCCTGTTTGAGAACCTCAACCATGCTTGACCGAACGATTCTAGTCAGGGCACCAATTGAGGTAACGGCGAGGGTTAGTGCTGGCAGGATGAGCGCGACTAGCGAGTCCCAGAAGAAAGGTATGTTGAACGACAAGAGCGCGTCTAGCATTGGAAGGCCAGAATATGCGGTTATTCGCCCTGGGTTTGCGAAACAGATGCCGCAAGCTGTGGATAGAGCTCCGGTTGCAGATAGAAGCCCAGATCCGTTCACTCGGACATATAACACGAACAGGATCTGAAGCATCGCTCCGAACCAAAACTGAGGAACTGAATATCCACCGAGTGAGACTATCCTCGAAGCATGGTCCGGCAGCTGGTTGTTGTGGGTCGCTGAAACGATACCGAGGGGAATCCCTATGACGATTGTAAGTATCGCAGCCGCTATTGACAACTCAGCAGTATAAGCGAACCTGGAAAAGAAGACATGCCAAGTCGTCGCAGTGCCAGTTATCCCAGGAAGTAAAGTGAACCCCCAGTTACCCGTCAACACGTTGGTCAACCAACCGTAGTATTGCCCCCAAAGCGGCACAATACAACCGTTAGCCTCCGATGCGAAAGCTTGGTACGATGGGCATGAGGCCGTTGCGACACCCAAAGCTCGAGCAAGAGATAGCTTGCCTCCAGGCCCTATCCTAGGACTAATGTATGGTGCAAGTGCCGTGGTCGGCGGTAAGAGGCCGCGCGTCAGATAGAATATTAGAAGACTGAGCGCAAACAGCACGAACACCATCAGGGCGAGGCGCCTGATGATGTACTCGTAAAGTTTCAACCGTTACTATTCCGATTCATTCTTTCGATCGAGTAAGACAATTGTTTGGTCTAACTCAGAGAGGTAAGGATGGTTGCCGGTTCTTGGATTAGGCGGTTAACTTTACTGGTCCGGTGACGCTGTCATCCGCTGAATCGTTTAGAGTTTTTCTTAGTAGAGCGCGGCGAAGTATTGCGGTTCTCCGGTCGTGTAGATTGCTGGGTTGAAGTAGAAGCCCTGCACATTTGAAGTCATGACCATGTATATCGATGGATAGAAGGTCCAGATGTCGGAGACCTGTTGGTTGCCTAGGGCCGTCATTGAGTTGATTCCTTGAACTAGACCAGCCATATTCTGCTGGGAGTTTGCCTGTTGGGTCTGGCTCCAGTATGCTCCCATCTGTTTCGTATTCCAACCTCCAGGAGCCGTGTATATTCCTCCGGGTGAAAGTATGGGTCCAAGAAAGTCTAAAGCCCATGGGTAATCGTCATACCATCCGAAACATGCTTCCGCCCATGCGTACACTTGCCCGGAAAAAGCTTCGCTCGTCATCTGACCGCATGGTAGTGGTGTAAGTTGCACGGACAGCCCCATGTTGTAGGTTACGCTGACGTTGTTCACAGTTGCCGCGATTTGGTTGAGGATTGCCTCGTCCACCGTATCGCCCGAAGCATAGGTCAGTGGAATATTTTGTGGAACCGGATTGTCGCATCGACCGTTTGCATTCAGAGTCGAACACCCGAAGGCATTATCGAACACACCCGATGGTGCGGCGGTTCCGTTGGTGAAAGTGAACTGTGTTAAGGGGTGCATCATTGCGTCGAGCAAAAGCGACTGGACCTCGTCAGGGTTGTAACTGTATCTCGTTTGTAGCATCGAAGCATTCGTGCCGGTTGGAGGAATTCCCGGCGGTTCAAGATTGTTAGCCACTAGTCCCAAATTGTTGTTTACTTGCTGGTTGATCTGAGTTAGGTTCACTGAGTCAGCAATTGCCAACCTTAGCCTCAGATCTGCGAAAGGTTGAAACTTGTAATACAATCCCGTAAATGGATTCGTGACGTTCGTGTCCAACGGTATGAACAGAGTTGCGTACTGACTGTATGGCCCATAGATCGTAACTCCGTTGATGGTCGATACAAGTTTGTTCTGGTTCAGCCAAGTCATCCTGTCCGCTACGTCGTAAATGTTGGTCGGTGTCACGTCTATGACCATGGCTTGGCCTGCTGCGGCGGCGTTGCGAAGGTCAATTTCTCGCGTTGTCTGGTCGGGCACATACTTGTAGGTGACAGTTTGGATGTGTGCGTGGATATTCGAGTTCGGCCCGCCCCAATAGTTGGGGTTGCCGATCATTGTAATTATGTTCGCAGATGTGTCGACGCTCTGGACGGTGTAGGGACCAGTGCCCGCCATCGAGCCGTCCGTCGATGAATCAAGATATGTCGCGGCGCATCCTTTCAGCGTCGCGCCTGCATTGCAGGTCGCTTGATAATCCATGAAGTATTGATTCATCTGATCCGTGACGTTTCCGCTTAGGGTGGGGTAGGGCAAGGAGTATGCATTGCTTGGCTGGCTCCATAGCGCGATGTCATGTTGCATGACATAATCGGGGGCGACAATGTTTGCCCACAGGTTCGCGACAAGATATGGCAACGCACCGTTCGGATTCATTATGTTAAGCACAAGTGTCTGTGGACCTGTTATCTGAACAAAATTCTCAGCCAAGACTTTCTGCACGTACTGGCTACCGTACGTCTGGGAGCAAGCGCAGAGCGTGGTGCTGAGAGTTGGATCAAGAAGTTGCTGCAGAATCCAAGACGCCTGTGTACCATGTCCTACTGGGGCACTTCCATCCATGACGAGAAGCCTGTTGTAGCTGAAGTAAACCGCTGTCGAATTGAGCTGCTCCCCATCTGCGAAGCTAATACCGTTCCGCAACGTTGCGGTGAGAGTCTTTCCATCTGGTGAAATGGAGTAACTCTGCGCAAGCCACGGAATAACTTGCTGCCCGTTAGTGCCGTTAAACCAGAGGAGCGGTTCATACACATTCTGCTCAACCGACGCACCGTAAATATCGTATGAAACTTGAGGGTCTAGATATTGGATAGAAGACAACGTTTCGTACGTGATTGATTGGACACCTGAAGCACCTGAAGACGTCGTCAGCGTTGAGGATGGACTCCTGTTAGCCGTTAGGTAATACGCGGCTACGCCAGCAACGACTATGATAACTATAACGACAACCCCTAACACAGCCTTACTAATAGACCGAGTCGACGATGTAGTCAATCCAATCAGCCGCCGACTAACCCCCCGTTCGTAATTTAAGACTTTCCAGAGACGAATAGCGAGTCTAAACTCTAGTTAGCGAACATGGATTCCTTTAAGGTTCGAACCTCAAGGCTCAAATTCCAACCTACCGCTCGCTCAATTGCAGTTTGAAGCCGACAGAAGCTGATGATTGTACCGGTGTTAAATAGTGGCAACGCCTGCAACTTTTGTCGGCTGAGAAGTTGCCCAATTCCTACGCCGTGAAGAAAGAAAACTACCACTACATGTGGAACAAGAACCATAAACCCGTCCTAGAGATCGACTCGGGCGATCGTGTTACCTTCCAGATCCATGAGGTTACGTCATCCCAATTAACTCGGAAAAGCACCAGCGGCGACATAGCCAAACTTGATGTGTCGAAGTTCTATCCGCTTACGGGACCAGTCCGCCTGAAGGGTGCTAGACAAGGCGATGCGCTGATGGTTGACGTATTGAAAGTTGATACAGCTGATTGGGGTTGGTCCGCGGTCATTCCCGGGTTGGGAGCGCTTGAGGGATTTAACGAGCCCTTCTTGTGGACGTGGAAAGTTAGTAAGAAAAGTTGGGTAAGTTTCAAGCACGGTCTGAGAGTTCGGTACAGGCCGTTCTGTGGTGTGATGGGTGTTGCACCGGCTAACGACGTGCCGACGGAGGTCATGCCTCCTGGATTTCACGGTGGCAATATGGACGTACGCCACTTGACCGTTGGAAGCAGGCTGTTGCTCCCGGTTCAGGTGGATGGTGGTCTGTTTTCAGTAGGCGATGTGCACGCAGCTCAGGGGGATGGCGAGGTTTGCGTGACGGCTATCGAATGCCCTGGAGCGGTCACCGTGCGAATCTGCTTGATTAAAGGCGCCAACCTTGAGGCCCCACACTATTTCACAGCGTCGGAGGGCACGTTTGGGAGAAGTTACGTGACAACTGGAATAGCACCTGACTTGATGGATGCTTGCAAGCAAGCTATCCGTAGGATGATTGGCGAACTTACAGAAAGCGCTGGGATCAGTAGAGAGGAGGCGTACATATTCTGTAGCGTGGCTGGGGACCTCAGAGTGCACGAAATCGTTGATAAACCCAACTGGGTCGTGGGCTTCATGATAGCTCAGAACTCTTTCGGCCCAGTATGGAAGAAGTTGGTCGATCGTAGAACCCGCTGAGACTCACTCGTAGGGTTGCACGAATTAGAACAGAGATGCGGCTGTGTTCTATTACCTAGACTATTAGCCCAATTAGCGCTTTGATAATTTGATTGCAATGAAGAAACGAATGATAAGTCTAGGTTTAGTCGGTATAATCGCCCTGGCGTCTTTCCTATACTTCGTCGCGGTGCCAAGAATCAGTGTGACCGGGACGGGAACCATGACGGCGTATCCAGACGAAGCGGACATAATGTTTTCAGTTCGCACACAAGACTCATCGGCTGCCAAAGCAGCAGCGGAGAATGGAGTTCAGGCAACTGCAGTCTTTACTTCGCTGGCGGCGCTGGGAGTGAACAAGAGTGACATCAGGACAATTTCTTACTCACTCTCGCCAGCATATGATTCATACAATTACAGCAAAGTCGTTGGATACGTCGCCGTAAATTCAATGGAGGTAATCGTGACCGGAACTGAAAACCTACCCAACGTAGGGAAAATCGTCGACGCGGTAGTCCAAGCAGGAGCAAATCAAGTGGACGGAATTACGTTCACATTCACCGATCCGAACTACAACACACTGCGAACTCAGGCCTATCAGAAGGCAGTTCAGGACGCAAACTCACAAGCATCAGCAATAGTCACTGGGTTAGGAGGAATAATTCTCGGCGTCGCTACGGTATCGACCAACTACGGCTACGGGATCGTCCCACAACCAATTCCCTACACCAATACTAGTGGAGCCAAACAACCTACGCCAATAAACTCCGGACCACAACAGGTCACCGCAACAGTGAACATCACGTATCTCTATCTTTAACAAAACAAGCAATGCCATCCAAGTTCCGTGCTTCTACCGACTTAGATCACGAGAACCTTGATCTTGCGACGAGTGCGTCTATCATATGTCCGTCAGAGTTCGTCCTCATGAGCCACGCGGGGATGAAGCTTTGGTAAGGGGAGCATAGCAACGAAAAGTCCTTACCTCCGTTGGACAAAAGACGCTGTTAATCGGTGGAAAACATGGTAGTGGTTGTGCGCGACAGAGGCCCTGTAGGCATCATTCTGTTAGTGATCTCGCTTCTGAGCCTCATATCGCTAATAGTCGTAATTTTCTTGATCATGCAGGGTAGGGGAAACGTTATGGTGGTTGCAATACCAGGCTTCCCACTAGAATCAGTACTAGCCGGCCTAGTGGTCGGGCTTTTCATTGTGGCTAGACGACGGTTCGCCCGCCGGAAGAATACTTAGTTTCGAAGTCGGAATCTGTCGAGCCGGTTTGCTGTTACCGTTACCTCTACTTCGCGGCGTTGGGTGCCCTGTATCGGTCAGTCGAGCAGCCACTTTCTTAGCTATCTAGCCTATGGGACGCCCGGAAACATTCCACCGAGCACGGTGATTCCAATCGCAGCCAGTACGAAGAGCACTATGATCAGTATGATCACAGCTAGTATTGCAATTATTACAGCCTTAATCCACCCAACGCCGAAGAAGTGCTTGATCAGGAGTAGGATTATGACGATTTCGATGATTGTTGTAATCCACCCTAACCCGCCGATGAAATAGCCTATGATATCGGTGAGTATGATCGCGCAGACAACCGTCAAAATGCCGTGCCAGTACGTGGCCCTAGGTGCACCCAGTGCTTTCGCGGCGAGCCAGACGAAAATTCCGCCGATAATGCCAGCGATTACTAAGTGAATGATCGTGCCAATAATGTCCACTGAGGTTGCCTCAGAGTCGGATTAACCCGTTTGGGATATAAGATTTTAGAGTTATGGGCGGCCGTTTGGGTTGGATCATTTGGAGATTGGATCAGCTATTCAGGGCTTTTCCAGAAACGTCCTCAGCTTCTCTAAGGGCATCGTGTTGATCACGTCGGCTCGGCTCAACCAGCCTCTTCGAGCCATAGCGATGCCAAACTGAATATTTCTCAACTCATCTTTGTCGTGAGCGTCTGTGTTTATGGCAAGTTTGCACCCCGCTTTCAATGCCAGTTTGGCGTTCGCGTCGTCTAGGTCAAGTCGATGGGGAGAGGAGTTTATTTCAAGATAGGTTCCGGTTCGTTTTGAAGTTTCGAAGATTTGATCGAAATCCATTTCACATGGATTCTTTTCGTTTATCTTTCTGCTCGTTGGATGGCCGATGATGTTTACGAGACCGCTTTCCATCGTCGTGATTAGGCGTTGAGTCATCTGCTTTTTCGTTTGTTTGAAAGTTCCGTGGATACTCCCAACGACTAGATCCAACTCCCGCAAGACAGACTCTTCACCCTTCAAATCGCCGTCGGGCGCGATATCCACTTCAGCTCCTTTGAGAACTGTAACTCCCTCTACCTGTCGGTTTACGTGGTCTATTTCCTTCATTTGCTCTCTCAAGCGCTGCTCGTTGAGGCCGTTGACGATTGGCATTGTGCTGTAATGGTCGGTTATAGCGATGTATGAATA
>JBEKPE010000020.1:0-22095 GCA_049521055.1 Bathyarchaeia archaeon | reverse complement strand
ATCGGTCCAGGCGAACTCGCAAAGGAGCTTGAATTTCTTCCCTCAACGGTGCAAGTTCACTTCAAGATTCCAAGGAAGGGTTTGTTGATCGATTCGTTCCATTTTCCGCTTCGTTGGGGTGGGCAACGTGCAATCGTAATGCGGACGGATTCACTCACGTCAATCTTCTCTCGAATCACGGGGGTCTTTGGTGACGGAGCAGCGGCCCGGGTCGTGATGTACGAAATGGGGGAAGCGGCGGGCAGAGCGATCATGAAGGATCTCCTCATTCAGCTTGGAAGTATCGTAAGAGATGAACTTGATTCGACAGTTGGGTTATACTCATCGAACGGCTGGGGCTTATTCGAAGTGGTATCAGTGGACCTGGATCGAAAGAATGCTGAATTTCTTCCTCTGAATTCGAGGTCACATTGCCGGCTGGTTCTCGGAATTGGTCGGGAGCCGGGTAGAGGTGGTAGAGGAGTGCTGTCAGGCGAAATCGGATCCATTTTGCTATTTTGTAGTTCGGGCCCCAACCCTGTGAGCAATGTTTGGTTTATTCTACGATAGATTGAAAGTAGGGTCGCACCTACAACACCTTGGTAATGGAAAACGGAGCTAAAATTCGAGGACTTCAACGGCGAGACTCTGAGGTCCAAAGGAACACTGGCCGTTCTCTTTCTCGCTTCATGGTGTCCGTTCTGCACCCGATTCTACCCAGCCTTTCAAGCCGCGGCGGACAAGAACGGCATTGCATGGGCCTCTCTGGATATCAGCGACGACGACAACCCGCTTTGGGAGGTCTTCAGCATCGGGGTCGTTCCGACCATTATCATATTCAAAAAGGGTAAAGCGGTGTTTAGAAAGGACGGAGGCCTCGGGCGGGGTCTTTCTCAGAAGGCGATTGACGAGAGTATGGATCGGATGAAGCTGCTATCGACAACAAGTTAAGCGATCTGCGTGGCTTATTATTCATTCATAGACGAGTTCTCGTTCTAGAGGTTTGCCTTTTCGATACTTCCAAATCTCTACCGTCCCCCGGTATGCTTCGCCCCAAAGTTTCAAGATTCTTCGCTCTGCGTCGGTGGCCCTTCCTTTTCCGCTCTTCACCTGAACCATGAGGATTTTTCCGGCCCGACCTGCGAAGATGTCTACGGGACCATGTGAGGCTGCGCTACGGCTACAGAACCAACCTTCCTCCCTTAGCTTCCTTAGAACTTGATATTCGCGGCTACGACCCCGCGTGTAAGGCGTGGACACCATTCCTTCCAATCCATCCTCCTAACTCCAAATTAGTTTCTCCTCTTGCCTTATTCACGTCGAGTGCCTCTTGATCGTTAAGGTCGGCTGTACTGAGTTAGCTGATGGTGGCGGGACATAACTTAAATCCCATTACAGGTACGGGTTGGTCCAATTTTCATTGAACCAGTCTAAAATGAATCCCCTTTCGGCATTTAACGAACACCATAGAGTGTTGTAAAATACTTAAGGTTCGAAATCCGACAAGTCGAATTGAGACGGCTGACTTTGGGGTCCTCAGAGCGATTGCTAGTGATTATTGCCTTATCCATGGTCCTGGTCGCTCTCAATGTGTCCTACGTACTTGGCGACAACACCTACACCGTTACTGTCACAGTTCAGGGTCTACCGCCTAGCCTTTCAACGAACGTCTACGTCGATGGGAGCTTTAACGCAACACTGAGCGGCGGGGGCTCAGCCACGTTGACTCTTTCGGTAAATAACAATCCGCATGTCATCCTAGTCGATTCTTATGTGCAAGGGAGCGGAAATGGGACACGATATTACGAGAATACTACAGAGTGGGGTGTCAGCTCACCCGGCAACCATCTATTCACTTACATTCCTCAATATTTTCTGTCCGTGGAGACTGGGTTTAGTTCAGCGACCGGCCAGGCATGGTACAACGCTGGTTCAACGGCTCACGCAATTTTGGACGATCAACAAATCGCCGAAGGGCAAGGAACGCGAAACATATTCACTGGTTGGTCCGGCGACGCGACGGGGACGCAGTTGACTTCGAATGCGATAGTTATGGGCGGTCCAAAGGTCGCGATCGCAAATTGGAAGACCCAGTTCTTCTTGACTGTTGAGTCGAACCCTGCGAACGTCACTGGCTTGGTAGGTTCTGGGTGGTATGATTCGGGCGTGGAGGCTAACTTTTCTGCGGGTATGGTCGCGACTACTTCATCGAATACGCGCCTAGAGTTCGCGCATTGGAGTGGAGAATACACGGGACAGCAACCTTCCGGGATGCTGTTGATGGATCGGCCGAAAATTGTCAGTGCCAGTTATCTTGTTCAATACCTCCTAACTGTGACGTACTCCTCGCCGAGTGTTTCTTCCTCCTACAATGAGACCCACGCGGGTTGGTACGATGCGAATTCTAGCGTGCAACTGGGACCGGCGCCGTCGATTATTAATTTGAGTACAGTGGAGCGCTTGCGATTCACAGGTTGGTCTTACAATGGTTCTGTATCGAAGAATCTATCCTACTCAGTTTTGGTCATTAGTCCGCTAAACGTGACGCTATCTTACATGACACAGTATTATGTTGACGTGCGCTCTACCTACGGAACGGTTTCCGGATCGGGCTGGTACGATCGAGGGGCGACCGCAACGATTACTTCCTCAATTTCTTCTGGTACCTGGCCTGTTTCGTATGCGCTTACAGGTTGGACCGTTGATCCACCAACTCAGACGCTGAACAACACAGGGAACTCGTGGACGTTAACAGTCAATGGACCGTACGTTGTGCAGGCCGAATGGGGAATAGATTACGTCCCACTGATCCTGCTCTTTGGCGGGAGCGCCGTAGCTTTTGCTGCCGTGGGAGTTACTGCGGTAGTGGTTCACAGGAGGAGTAAGGTTAACGGCAGAGCTGCCACCGTTCGCCCACAAAAAACCGGCCAGGCTTTGTTAGGGTCGCTAGTAGTGTGCAACAGTTGCGGTAACAATGTGCCGAAAGGTGCAGAGTTCTGCGAGAAATGTGGAGCCCCGGTTGCGACACTCGTCGAACCTTCGACGGAGAATAAGGTGTACGACTACATCGTGAAACACGAGGGTATCATATCTTTGAGCGAGGCATCAACAGAGCTTGGGATCTCTATTGAACAGTTGAAGGAAATAACTGAGCGTTTGAAGAGAGAGGGCCGTTTAGCTTAGAAGAACGGATTCCAGCTTTGCTCTGGCTGTTGGTATGCCATAGGGTACGGTTGGTTCTGTTGGTACTGCCCGTAACTGAACTTCGGCGCCAGCATCCAATAGCATTCGGTGCAGAAGCTTAGCACTCCATATTGCTTATTGCAACCTGCACAAATCGATCTGCCGCACCGCGAGCAAACGAATGCAGATGGTAGGTCATGGTGGTAGTAGCAACTTCCCGGCGTCTGGATTTGCCTCGGGGTGTACATGGGAGGAGATCTTGGGCCTGGAACAGTCTGGCCAGTTAATGGGGATTTCACTTCAACCTTGACTGGAGGAACCCTTGATAGTTGAGCGCCGCAACTGAAACAGAATCGTGCATCCTCGGCGTTTGGTCTGCCGCATGATTGACAGGGAATCATGTTCCGAACACACTAAGGAAGTGTTTGTAGGCCGTTCTTAACGATTGCCCATTGAGAGTAGGCATATGGATGGTTGCTTTTCCACATAGAAGATGGAGTTGTTGAGGCCAGGTACGTTGGAGTGTGCGAGAAACTGACATGGATATTTCAAAATTGAGGTTAAGTGAGTCTAAGTATTGATTCGTGGAGTTCTTGGTTCTTGCCCTCAGCCAAGATTCTCAGGTAATCCCCCTGTTTCCCAGCCTTACGGAGTAACGATTTGCCCTCTATCCTTCGTGTACCCTCCGAGGTTTCTGCGAAAATGGTGAGCTCTCCCTTGGCAAGGTTAGATGCTTTACGAATTGAGTCTTCTACCGTGGCCTTGGACGCACGAGGGCTATTTAGCGGTAGGTCATTTCGTGGGACTAGAGTTCTTCCCGTTCCGTCTTTCCCACAAACTATGCATCGTTCGCTTCGTTTGAGGTCCATGGTGCTATAGCGGTTGTTCTTGAGGTCGACGAACAAGATTGATCTGAGCGGTTGGCCTGTTTTCTCAGGCCACTTCGTGGTTGCCTTGTATTCCTCTATACCGAGGATTACTTTGACAGCTTCTTGTGCGAGAATCGAGGAGACTAGGGAAATCGATGTGGCAAAGGAAGGGACGGTTTCTTGTTCTAATGGCGCCTCGCATGGGTTACGTAGGCCTGCGATGTTGGAGTACTGGTTCGTGGGGAACATGCAAATTGGGCATGCGTCATCGGGGGGTAGGTACGAGTGAACCCTTCCGTTCAATCCGATTATTCCAGCGTCGATTAGAGGAATGGAGTATTTACGGCATGTTTGAGTAAGGAAGATTCGTGAGATAACGTTGTCCAAACCGCAAAGGATCACTTGGGAATCGAGGTAGAGTTTCAAGGGCATACTTTCAAGATCGCAGCGGTAAGCGGTAGTCGTCACGAATGGATACCTCAGATGAAGGTTCTTTGCCAAGAATTCGGCCTTGTTTTTGCCTAGGTCCCTAGGCTGGAAGAAGATCATTCGGCTTACGTTTGACAGTTCGATACTGTCGCGGTCCACTATTATGATTCTTCCAACCCCAAGCATGGCGAGGTTTTTCGCAGCTTCATTACCGATAGCTCCCGCGCCCGCCAAAAGTACTGTTGCGTTTCGAATCTTCTGTTGTCCCTTGGCACCCCAGACGAGAAGTTGCCGAGCCCAGAGATAGTCTAGAATTACCGGATCTTTTTCGTTCTTGAGTCGGGCGACGGTTGATGATTCTGTCAGTTGCTTACCGTGGAGTAGGCATTTTGTAAGGCCAGCTTCTATGCCTAGTTTTCCACAGGCTATCTGTTTGAATTCCTTGATAGTTTTTGCAGGGGTTAGGTCGATCTCAATTTGCTTATACCGTGGGATAGAGGCACGAAGTTTCATTATCGGGGCGTCCGGTTGTCTCTCCCGGGGAGGGTGAATGTTACTATGTCACCGGGTTGGGAGAGTATGGTTGGGGACCTCGGGATAGGCACTATGTTGAAATGAACGGTATCGTCCGCGTCCTCTTTCGGTTTGAACTTGGTCATTCTAGGGAACCCATGTGATCGGCAAACGTCGGCAGCTTTCAAGGCGCGGGCGTTGTCGAAGACGCTTTGTGGGTTTGGGTCTGTCAGGAGGTAGTGTAGTGAATTGACGACCGAGATTAGTTTGAGTCGTGGATCCCATTTTTCTCCTAGGACGGACACGCAAACCGCATTCGGGATGTTGGGGACAATATTCGGGTGAGAGATATCTGTGAGCCAAGTTGCCACGGGAGGCTTCAGTGGGTATTCAGGTGGCAGGTCGAGTTTGAATCTGTTCCAATTCACGTACTCTGTGAAGGGCCAGACTCCCTTCTCGGCAAGCCGTTTTACCTCTCCTTTCTCGCACCGGATTAGACCCTCGAACTGGGTAGGGGGGTCGTTTAGGGCTGTGATCGTGGGGAATTGGTGGTTGAGGAGGCTCTTTTCCTTGTAGAGCAGAGTAGCGTCCAATCGGTTTCAGCCTTACCCGCCAATTATGTTGTACGGCATGAGGGCGAGTTGCGCGTTTTCTGGAATGCCTGATCTTGCTATGGTTGTGCCTTCGTCCAATATTGCGCCTCCGTACATCAGAGCAACCGTTGTCGGGTCAACTCCGAATGACGTACACACCTGTTGCTTAATTTCAGCAACCGTGTGGTCGGGGATTACGTCGATTTCCGCCAGACCCGTCTGGGGGCCGATAGGCGCTTGAATGAATAGTTTCATCTTCTATCATTCACCTCCACTCATGCTGCCTGTCTCTCCATATAGGAGCCTAAACTACCTTACTGTAAGCTCGACAGTCAGGGCGTGTACGAGCCCGCCTCCAACTGCCTCGATTACGATAGGGTATGTTCCCGGCTTTGTAAAGGCTGGTATTGTTATCTGGATTGTTATCATAGTCGTCCCGGGGCTTCCAGGTAGAACGGTCGGGTTGCCTGTTAAAGTGTACTGTGCTCCCTGCGGAAGGTTCAGCAGGGTTATGTTCACAGGGTCCACGAACCCCTTTTGGAGCGTCAAACTCAGACTAAGTGTTGCCTTTGAACCGGCCTGCACTATAACGCTGCTTGGTGAGGCTTGGAGTCCAAAATCGGCTACCGTCACGTTGACTGTCGTTTGTCTAGTTACCTGAGTTGATTGAAGTGGTGGGTAGCTAGCAATCAGAGCTATTGGATAGGTGCCGTTAGGGGTAGTCGAGTCGGCGGTCACATTCAGGCTCACCGTTGTTCCTGTAGGGGCAGGGCTTCTCGAGAATGTGATCGTTAAGCCGCTGGGATTTCCGCTTGCCGAGAGTTGGACCTGTTGTGTAAAATCGTTGATGGACGCCAACTGGATACTTGTCACTGCATATCTTGTTCTGTACACGGTAAGCGAGCTAGTTTGTGGTAGAATGTTGAAATCAGAAACGAGAATGTGGTATGTGGTTGTGTTAACTTGCTTGCCTGTAGCATCGGATGCTTTGATGTAATAGGCCATGTTCCCAGTCACCTGACTGCCTGGGATCACGTAGCTGAATTCTCCAGCCGCTACTGAATTCATGAGGGCATCTGTGATTGGGCCCTGTTTTTCTGGGCCATAAACCAAAGTTACGTTGTGCGCAGGGCCAGTTGTGTTGGCAGTAACAGTAATTGGTGTTCCAATAGTGCCCACCGAGACGGGGCTGTGGATGATTGCTACCGATGATTGTGGGGAGAGCTTGTAACTATAGATCAGGCCTGCAAATCCTGCCACTAAAATGACCAGAGCAATCAGAATTATCGCCAGCGCTGCACGCTTTGGCAGGACCTGAGGTGCAGGGGGATGTCTTCGGACTTCTACAGTTGGCGTGGGGGTTACAACTGTAGCCGTTCTTTGAGGAGGTGGAGTGGCGTCCTTTGGATCAGAGTAAACAATAATGTTGCCTTCGGGGATCCGAATGGCCTTGTCAGTTCCTGGGATCACTCTGAAGTATCCGACTTCACCGTTCGTTGAATCAACCACCACGCCTGTAATCAAGAATGAGAATTGCTGTAGCTTTTTTTGGGTTGAAATATCCGTCTCGGAAAAGAACAGCCCTCCGCTTGTATGTGAGTGGTACCATCCTACGATGTTGCCCTTCAGGCGTCCAGAAAGGAGTTGGTCCGCTATGACTGCTAATGAGCTGGGCGGCAGCATGACGCGGTGGGGTTCGGATGAGAATTCGTGAGTGGTCGAGTCTTCGATGATTATTGTGTCGTCTTGGAGTTTGCCAAGTAGTAGCCCAATAATCTCGGTTTCAGTGTCCCGTGCAGCCTGCACAATTCTGTCTTTGACAGGTTTCGAGATGCTGACGTAGGACATGGTTTGGTTTCCTGTTGCTTTCTTATCTTATAGCTTGATGGGGTCTAGTCTCGCATCGGTCGTAAAATGATTATGGATTCAATTGTTCCTAGTGTCCTGTTAGGAATCTGTCCTATGGATGCACAGGACTATGGAGACTTGCGGTCGAGCGTCGGTGTGCATGAACGCATAACGAGCTGATGTGGACTTGTCGGAGTACGATTGGGAGAAAGAAAAGTCAATCTCAGAACGCGTTAGTCCCCACTAGAGACTAAGCGTCGCATTGAAGTTAGAGAATTGAAAGAGAAGAAAAAAAATTTTGGGGGGGCCCTACGCTACTACCGTCCAAGCATGCCGAGTATACCGCCCAGCACACCTAAGACGAAGCCGGCCACAAAGCCTCCGCCGATTATGAGGCTTAGCACCGCCATCGGGAAGACGACGATGCTTCCGATTGTTCCGTAGCCGAGTAGCATCAGTATTGAGCCGATTACCAGTATTAGCCCTATGATTACGCCGATTGCGAATGATAGGCTAGCAGGGCCGAGTGCTGGCAACCAGAAGAATACACCTACCCACATCGCGTAGAAGCCTGGTGCGAGTAAAGCTGCTGCGTTAAGGATTACCAGTATTCCAGCGATTACTGAGAGAATGAATCCCCAGAGTGATCTCGGTGAAGCGGGGGCGTACATTGGTGGTGGATACACTGGGTAAGCAGCTGCTGGCGGAGCCATCGGTGGTGGACCGAATGCCGGTGCCATAGGTGGCGGGCCATAGCCCTGTGCCATCGGTGGGGGACCGTAATCGGGTGCCATTTGGGGTGGGCGTTGGGCATAGGCGGCTTGTGGTTGTGGTTGTTGTTGTGCTACCATTGGAACCACACCTGCGTAACATTGCGGGCATAGGACGAGATCCATGTATGTTTTTGAGTCATCGCGACAAATCGACCTTCCACATCGGTTGCAGACGTATACTGCTGGGAGGTTGGGGTGATAATAGCATTGTCCTGGTGCGGGCACGCGGATAGGTCCGCCTGGGCTGACTGGTGTTACTACGCGGACGGATGGGACTGGTTTGAGTGCGGGGGCCGCGCTGCCTACGAGAGATGCTCCGCAGCTTGAACAGAATGATGCGTCATCACGGTTGTTGTAGCCGCATGATGGGCATTTCTTGACCATTTTTCTAGATATCCTCCTTTTGTTATTTGACTCTGACGCACGGTGGTCCAATAAACGCACTTAAGCGTTTGGTCACGTATTGTCACATTGGTGAATGGTAAAAGTCGGATTATACCATTTTTTAACGCAAAAAGTTAGTGCACGTAACATGACACCCCTGCCCCAAGTCTCCCGTTCGAAGTCCATCGAATTCCGCGCTTTCATGACCTATCATAACCCGTTTTTACCAATTGACTCAATCGACGCTTTTCCAACCTACTCTGGCACCGTTGGTCGTCTAATCACACAGTCAGCTTCGACGGGATCTTGCGAAATCACGCGCCTACGCCGTGAAAGTTGTCCGCTCAGCTGAGAGCCTGCCTGAATTTCGATCATACAGCCTCCGACGAAACAGGACCGAGATTCAAAAAAGAATCGTGACGTTTCATTTCCCTAACGCAATGAGATCCGGATGCCAAGGTTAATTAGCGAATATTCCAACGCCTGCCTGCCGACAATCGCCCCGGTGGCTCAGCCTGGTAGAATCACGCAATGCCACAAGCGACGCCTTGGTAAACAAACCAAACAGGCGTAGGTCGCGGGTTCAATTCCCGCCCGGGGCTCCAAAACCTATCGCCTATCGACCTTAGGGTCCTATCGATACTCGGAAAATGGGCTCGGGATTAACTACACGGAGAAGCTAGGCCTTCAAGGTGCGAACGAGTGGCAACACGCCAAGTCATACCGGTCCTTTAGTGGCAATCAAAAGATTCCCTCATGGATTCCATGATCCTATCGTATCTGCCCTCGCTGTTGCCGGGGGTCATTGTGTACAACACGAAGTATCTGTTTGATTTTGGACAATGCACGTGCAAGGAATATGCTTCTCTCGGAATGTCTTTGCCTCCGGTTAGGCCTAGGGATCTTTCAGCGAACTTAACCTTGTTCACACAGCTTCTGTGATTGTGTATGGATATGGTGTCCCGCGATAGTCGTTCGAAGTTCTTCACATTCTTTCCTTTCTTCATGGCGTCAAGGCTGAAGTCGGCGTGTTCTTCAGTGGTCTTGAATCGCTTGGAGACTTTTTCTAATTCTCCCCAAGAGAGGAATATTCTAACCCTATCTACCTTATCCGGCAAATGGAAAACCACGTCGCCTGATTCGCGTCGACTTTTCGAGTTGAATTCGACCCGGCTCTCTCCCGGGTAGTCTAACGCAAAGCCGTAAATGCTGAAATTCTCAAAGGAATCTTCCAAGGTCGATCTAATCTGAAGAGAAACGAACTTGTTAGACTTAACTCTGTTGCACATTCATTTTCGATCGTGGATGTTCCAAAAGAATGGATGTTATCGGATTTCCCACCAGGGAAATCGGCGCCTCACGCTTACTTCGTTGAATGAGCGGTCTTTGCGTGGGTTTCGAGTTCTTCCTTTGTCTTGAAGAATTGCTTGCAGGCTGGGCAGACATATGTTCCTTGTGACATCAATATCACCAAGAGAACAATCGAGGATTCTACAATATATGACTTAGCTCTCACGTCCGCTTTGATCGAATCGTATAGATTCCTGATTGCGGCTCAAGCATGAGCGGGATCGCCAGTTTTCGAGCTGAAGATGTCGGTTTTCCACGTAACAAGACGTAAAAGAATGTGAGGAATCAGAATCAGGCCCTACGGGGAGTTTTGGTTTCTGGAAGGATCATTCGCCGAATCAATTAGGCTTGCGAGACGGTTGCGCGAACTCAATGACGAGCAGTTGGGTATTCTGGAGCGTGTTGATGAGGCGTGTAAGGAGCTTTACCTACCCGAATTCGAGCATTACATCGCTCACAAGTACAATGCTGAGCTCCCCAAGATTCTAAAGAAATATCACCTGATGGGTTTGACCATATCCCCCGAGTGGGGTGGCGCCGGCGCAGACCCATTGACTTGGGCGTTGGCCCTGGAACGCTATGGGCAGTTGGGACTGGGGGTAGTCACGTTCGTTGACGTCCACTGCTTCTTGCCTCACTTGCAATCCAACAGTGGGGAAGCGATCAACTCAAGAGGCGCTACCTAATTCCCGCGGCGAAAGGAGAGATAGTTCTCGCGTATGGCCTGACGGAACCTGAAGCGGGAAGTGAGCCCACTTCGCTCAAGACTAGTTATGAAGAGCGGGATGGCGGGTACGTGTTGAATGGGACGAAGTATCTCATATCGAATGGCGCTATCGCCGATTCCCTAATCATATTCGCGTATCCGAAAGGTAGGACGGAGGGGATGTCCGCATTCATAGTGGACTCGAAGACAGATGGTTTCTCGGTTGCCATGCACCTCGAAGAGAAAATTGGGTTGTTCACCTCCGATACGGCCATGCTTGAAATGGCAGATTGCAATGTGCCAAAGGAGAACCTTGTAGGCCAGTTGGGCAAGGGGCTCTACATTGCTTACTCAGCGCTCCTGAATGGAAGGATCGGAATAGGATCAGGCTGCGTCGGCATCATCGGGGATTGCCTAAATTCAGTAACGGAACGCGCAAAAACAAGAGTCCAGCATGGTAAACTAATCGGGAAGCACCAACTGATTCAGCGCCACGTTGCAACCATGGCTATGAATTTGGAGATGGCACGTTGGCCCACGTACTTTGCAGCAGTTGAGAAGACGAGGTTAGATGCAAATCCCACTGACCTGGAGCTCCGCAACAAGGTGGACTTACAATCGGCAATCGCCAAACGTGTCGCGTCGCGGCTGGCGTATGAGAGCGCGGATTTGGCTGTCCAAGTCTTCGGCGGTTTCGGTTACTCACTGCTTTCGCCCGTGGCGAGGCATCTTTGCGACTCTCGGGTAGCCCGAATTTACGAGGGGACCGACGAGATTATGGAGCTGAAGATTGCATCGCTGGTTCTCGGAAAAGGGTTCGAAGCTTATAGTTAGGTGTGGGCCTTCTCATTCAATTTGTTCTTGAAGTTCTCGACTACCTGCTCAACCATTTTGGTTGAGGTGGAATCTAGCATCCTGGAGCCCAGCCCCGCGATTATCCCTCCCATACTGACGTCGGCAATCCAACCTATCCTGCATCCGGATCCCAGCTCCTCTAGTTTGAACCCGGTTTGAATCTCAACTGAACTTCCAACTCCGCGCCCTGTCCCAACGAGCTTGGCAGAAGTGGGAGGTACCTTGTCCACGACTCGAAATTCGAAATCCATATTCCCCTTAACCAAGCCGATGCCTACCTTTACTTTGGCCCGGAAGCTATCCGGGCTGAGAACCTCAACTGACTGCAGGTCAGGGAGGCATGGGGCGATATCGTTAGGGTTGAGTAGGAAATCATAAGCAACCTTACGAGATGCAGAGGTCTCGAAAGAGCCTTCTAGATGCATAACCGTCGCTCCTATGGCAGTTAACGCATTTTGATGCATCGGATGGTAAAAGACTTCACTTTTGTGTTCAGCAAAAGCGGGAAGATGATGATTGGTTTGAAAAGGCCGATCATGTGCTGTCTAGGATGGAGTCTCATTGGGGCGCGAAATTATTATTACACCCTATCAAAGATAAATCACAAGTAATTCAGGGGCGGGCTTTGGTAAATCTAGTAACCCATATCGCCTTTTGGAAGAGAAAAGAAACACATACAGCCCCTGAAGCAAAGCGAATTATCCCGCTTCCAAATCTGCCCGGTTCAACCTTAGACACTCCACCACCAACCTCACTTGAGGCGGTAAACCGAGCCAGAGAGTCATTGAAAGTTCTGAAGCTCGAAAGACAGATCCTTGGCTCCGCTGTAACTACGATCTACGAATCCCACACTAGCGGCGTGATTAGCCAAGCCGAGAGAGATCGAATGCTCGAGAAGTACAAGGTGGACCTCAAGAGGTTAGAGAATGCTATACAGGAGAATCAGCGCATCGTCGACCTTCACGATCTGGAGATTGAGAGGGACGAAGTTATCAAAGGCTTCAAGGCCAAACTTACAGAGATCGACGCGAAACTGAAGGACCTCAAATCAGGAGCCCCCAACGTGCCGGGGAAACCGTCAGAACACTCCGGCGGTACGGTGGGCAATGGTGGAAGTCAACAGTCAAGTCACGACCAACAGTCGAAAAATAAAGAGAATGAACAGGGGATCACTGATTCGGAAAAGCGAATTGATCAAATTCGTGAGGAAATCCTCAAGGCCATGGACCGCCTTGAACAGATCGAAGCGGAAGGATGAAGTTGACCTCAATCGAGGACGCTAAGCGGCGAGCAGTCCTCAAGGCGCTCCAACCCATAAGGAGCGGATGGATCATCGGGCTTGGGAGCGGAACCACCATGGCTTACGCGCTAGCGGAAATCGCTAGACTATCGCGCGCCAGAGGGTTCGAGTTATCCGTTGTTCCGACATCGCACCAAATTGAGAATCTCGCAATCTCACATGGACTGCGTATCAAGAGTATGAATGAGGCCCATACGGTCGATTACGCAATAGACGGCGCGGATCAGGTCGAAGTTCCGTCGCTGAACGTCATTAAGGGTGGAGGTGCAGCCCTGTTGAGAGAGAAGGTGGTCGACTCGGCGGCGCATAAGCTGGCGATAGTTGTGGATGAAACAAAGATTACCAAGCATCTGGGCGACAAACAACCTATCCCACTGGAAGTCTTTCCTTTCGCCTACAAGTCGGTTCAAGTGAAACTCACAAACATGGGTGCACGCGCCCGCCTCCGTGAGAGCGGCGGAAAGGTTGGCCCAGTTATCACTGATAATGGGAACTTCATTCTGGACGCTGACTTCGGCCGACTGGAGAATCCGAGTCGGTTAGATCGTCAGCTGAAGATGCTGCCCGGTTTGGTAGAAACAGGTCTCTTCTTGAAGATGGCTGACCGAGTGTACGTTGGCCGAAACGACGGAAAGGTGGACGTTCTCGAATGAGCCTCACCGAAAAATGCTGGCGTTGATTGCTTGCTGCCCTAGTCTCATAGATTAGGCAAATGGCACAAGGTTATGTAGATCAATAGCTTCCCCTGTGAAAAAGCGGTTGATCTGGATACTTATTCGAGTTCGCGGATGGCTCTAGAGATTCTAGGATATGATTCGGGAGGCACGTCTTTTTCCAGGTTGATTGCCACGTAACTGTCCTTGAGCGGTACGACAAGCTCGACATATTTCTCAAAGCAGAATGTTATGTGGTCTAATGCTCCAATCCATTTGCTTTCTTGCTCTGCGGATTCGATGACATATTGCGTTCGTATCTCAAGATCGCTTAGGTGGTTACTGTTGGGAGTCAGACTTGTTACGCCCTCTCTCATTTGTGCGAAAATGACTGCGCCTTTTCTCGTTGCTGATCCTGCCCACCTGATTCTGGGATGAACCGCGAAAATTTCTTCTGGTTTCAAACTTAAGCCAAGTAACAAGTAGCCTTTCACAATCGAGCAAATATGCTTTGGCAATATTCCTTAGGTAATATGCCTAAAACCAAAGGGAGAATTTCTTAAGAGTTTAAGCCCTTTCCAAACAAACCTGAATGAGACCAGTTTCGTTTGCGGTTAGCGTTCTGAACCAGAGTCAACCACTTATCTTCACCATCAACCCTGGGTCTCGCTCAGGTTGACTTCGACATGATACAGACCCGGGGATATTGTGAGTAATGGAGCAAGTGTTCGCAGAATACTTGAAAACAGGAGAAATGAAGTACAGAAACACCCTCATCAAATCAAGCGCTTAAATCAACATAGAATTAAGCGGACATCACGATCTTGCTTACCCGGTTTTTTGCCAAGCTATAATCAAATGTGGTGCCGGGGGCGGGATTCGAGCCCGCGGCTTCTGGGCCCACTGCTTTCCAGATTATGAGTTTCGTCCCGTAAGCCTGACTGGCGCTCTACCAGGCTGAGCCACCCCGGCACGAGCCAAGAGGACCGGAAATTCATGTAAAAACGTTCCCAATCGAACCTCCCTCACGTTCGAAAAGGCATTAAGTGAAAGGGCGGGTATGATTGAAAATGCAGGTTGGGTTTCGCCGGCATGGAGTACCAATATCTAACTCTCGATGACTTCGACCTGCGAGACAAGGCTGTGCTTCTAAGGTTAGACATCAACGCGCCCCTCGACCCGAGCAATAACCAGATTCTTGATGATGGAAGAATCGTTGCCGCCAAACCGACTCTTGACGCCTTGATGGAGGCTAAGGTCGCCGTTCTATCTCATCAAAGCCGGCCGGGGAGGGGAGACTTTACCTCCCTCCAACTACACGCGGGAATTCTGCAGAAAACGTGTTCCCAACGAGTTACTTTCATAGACGACGTAATGGGTCCCGCCGCGAGGCACGCGGTGAGGGATATGAAGAGAGGCGAGGTTGTCGTGTTGGACAATGTTCGGTTTTGTGCCGAGGAGATTCTGGAGGATACGGGTGAGAAACTAGCGAAAACAAACCTCGTAAAACGTCTAGCGCCGCTCTTCGATCTTTATGTGAATGATGCTTTCGCGACGGCTCATCGATCGCAGGCTTCGCTTGTAGGTTTTCCATACGTTCTCCCGTCCGCGGCCGGAAAGTTGATGGAGGGAGAGCTAACTGCGATCGAGAAGCTGATGGGCAACCCAGCTCGACCCATTACATATGTGCTCGGCGGCGCGAAGGTAGAGGACAAAGTTCCAGTAATCGAAAATATCCTATCGACGGGGAAAGCGGACCGCGTACTTGTCGGTGGTAACGTGGCGAAAGTGTTTCTGAAAGCCATGGACACTAAACTTGGTCAGGCAGATGAAGAAGAATTAGTGAGTGCAACCGACGAGGTGCTCAAAGCCAATCGTATCTTATCCAAGTACAAGAAACGCATCGTGTTGCCAACCGACTTCGGAACCTCGAGGGATGGTAGGCGTGTGGACGAACCGGTTCGCAGATTATCGAAAGCTGGTAGGGCGCTCGACATTGGACCTGACACTGTTGAGAGATTCTCCGAGATCCTTGCTGATTCAAAAACGATCGTAGCATCTGGGCCAATGGGCGTCTTCGAAGAGGAGGGCTTTGAGAGCGGGACTAAGGCGATTCTAGAGTCGATGGCAGACACCAATGCCTTCACGGTTATCGGGGGAGGCCACTTGGCGGGGTACGCAGGAATCCTCGGCATCTCAGAGAGGCTGTCCCATGTGAGTACGGCTGGGGGCGCGATGCTTTCGCTCCTGGCGGGAGAAGAACTCCCCGCAATAACCGCTCTTATTGCAGCCGCAAAACGATACAGCCGGAAGTAGTCTGGCCGGTCGTGAGAATTTTAAGCGCGAGTGTTCATACTCGCGTTGCGCCTCGGTGGCTCAGCCTGGCAGATCGATGTGACCAGAGAGCGGCCGCCTTGTAACAAAAGCCAAGAAAGCGGCAGGTCGCGGGATCGAATCCCGCCCGAGGCTCCACATCCTCCTTCTTCTTCCTCTCCTTGGGTCTATCTCCAAGTCCCGCTAACATGCGTTGGCAGAACGGTGGGATTTTCGATGTGTTCGGGCTAGTTTTGATCGTGTTTAGGAAAGGCATTTAAGGGCTATCGAGATGTCTGCAATTTGGTTTCCATGGACTCGAAATCTAAATCCTATCTTGCGATCGCTATGGGGATAGTCATACTCCTAGCAGACTTGTACTGGTTAGTTGTAGGCAGCTCCTACACGTATCCACCGTGGCTTGCTGCAGGCATTATCATCTTCGTTGCGAGCCTAGTCTGGCTCTGGGTCGATTACGACCTCATGAAAAAATAGATTAACCCTGCGATCTACGTCCGCACTGCGAAGTCTTCTTTCACTGTTCGCAGAACGATGATGGTTTCCGTTCCAGCGATCCCGTCTATCTTTCCCACTTCATCCATTATCTTTCCTAACTCTTCTGTCCCGCTGGTCCGAATCTTGAGAATCGAATAGTATTCCCCAGTTACGTCGTAGATTTCGTATATCTCATCGAATTTCCGTAAGGCGTCAAGCGTCCCTGGAAATGCTTTGGGGGTCGCTCGGACGAGTACAATTGCGGTAAGGTCTTTTCCCACAGCTTTAGGATCGACGATTACGCTATAACCTCTAATCACGCCCCCCTGCTGCATCTTCCTAACTCGCACGAAAACTGTTGCTTCACTTACGCCGACTTTCTGAGCGATTGTTTTGAATGAGATTCGTGCGTCGCGTTGGAGTTCGCGCAGAATCTTATGATCAGCCTCATCGAGTTCCATCTGGCTGCTATGCGTGGTTTGTATCTTTTCTGTCGCAAGAGTTGTCATAACTGAATCCACAATTCCAAGGAACACTTATTAATGATAACATAATGTATGGGCCGAATTCATAAGGTTTCCTTAAGAAAATGAGTCGATTTAAATGCCTGAAAAAGTCGTTTTAGCATACTCCGGCGGCCTCGACACGTCCGTTATGATCCGCTGGATCAAAGAAAAATATGGATACGACGTCGTAACCGTAACCGCCGACGTCGGGCAAGCGGACGATCTCACAGAGGTTGGCAAGAAAGCCAAACTGATCGGAGCGATTAGACACTATACGCTAGATTTGAAGCAGGAATTCCTGCAAGACTATGTTTTCCCAGCAATCAAAGCCAACGCTCTCTACGAATCCAAATATCCAATCAGCACAGCACTCGCGAGGCCACTGATCGCCAAGAAACTCGTTGAGATCGCTCACAAGGAACACGCGCAAGCGGTTGCGCACGGATGTACAGGAAAAGGCAACGACCAGGTTCGGTTCGAAGTTACTATCAAAGCCCTCGACCCGAAACTGAAGATCATAGCCCCCGTACGGGAATGGAAACTTCCGCGGGAACAAGAAATCCGTTACGCCGAAGAGCACGGCATCCCAGTCCCAGTCGACCTTGAAAACCCATACAGCGTAGACCAGAACATCTGGGGCCGCTCGATCGAATGCGGAATGTTGGAGAACCCAGCCATCGAACCACCCCCAGAAGCATACGAATGGACCAATTCACCCGAAAACGCTCCCGCAACTCCTGAATACTTCACCATTGAATTTGAGAAAGGAGTTCCCATAGCCATTAACGGAAGACGCCTCAACCCGGCCGACCTAATCAAGAAACTCAACTATATCGGCGGAAAGCACAGCGTTGGCCGAATCGACCACATCGAAGACCGTCTAGTTGGAATCAAATCCAGAGAAGTCTACGAATGCCCAGCAGCAACCATACTAATCGAAGCCCACAGAGAACTGGAGAAACTCGTCTTGACTCGGCATGAGGTATGGTTCAAACAGAAGATTGACACTGAGTGGACGAACCTCGTATACACTGGACTTTGGAACGACCCACTGAAAGAAGATCTTGACGCCTTCGTCGAGAAAACTCAAGAGCACGTCTCGGGCGAAGTCAAATTGAAGGCTTACAAAGGCGCAGTCACTGTCGTCGGGAGAACTTCGCCCATGTCGCTGTACGATACAGCGCTCGCAACATACGATGCATCCACAACATTTGACCAAACCTGGTCTAATGGATTCATTGAGATCTGGGCAATGCCAACGGTCGTAGCGAACGCCCGAAAACGAGAACATTCCAACAAGCCGATACAGTACAAAGTCGCTGCGAAGGCGACCACGCAAGCGCGTAAGGCAAAGTAAAACGCCCCCACGCTGGCACCCAAGGGTCGTGTTCGCTAGACTACTCGTTAATTCGATTTGATGGAGGTGAGCGGATGTCTGTTGAAAAATGCGTTGATTGCGAGGCTCAAATCATCGTCCCAGATGACGCTGTGAACGGGGAGATTATCACCTGCCAAGACTGCGGCCTAGACTTCGAGGTCGTAGTCACTCCCCAAGGCCGCTCGATCAAACCAGTCGTGATTGAGAAAGAGGACTGGGGGGAGTAAGTCACGGTCAAGCTTGGCCTGTTGTACGATCAGTTAAGGCCTGACGAGCGGCTCATCATAGATGCCGCAAAACGCGATGGCATAGATCTAGCTCTCTATGACACGAATCAACTCGCATGGGACATCACAACTGAAAACGACGGAATCGAATTAGCGGACGCTTTCCTCCAACGCTGCATATCATACTTTAGAAGCATACACGTAACCGCCACGTTGGAAGCGAGAGGGAGACCCGTCGTAAACTCCTACAAGGCAGCCTCAACCTGCGGAAACAAACTTATCGCATCGATATGCCTTAGCCGCGCGAAGATTCCAACCCCACGAACATTCGTCACCTTCACCCAAGAGGCATCACTCAAGGCATTGGAACAATTGGGTTACCCGGCAGTGGTAAAGCCAATTGTGGGAAGTTGGGGAAGGCTCGTTGCGCAAATCAAGGACCCTGAATCGGCAGTTGCAATCCTTGAACCAAGAGAGTACATGCACCCCGTCCAACAAGTCTACTATCTGCAAGAGAAAATAAAGCGTCCCGAACGGGACATCCGGTGTTACGTGATCGGCGATCAAGCCGTCGCTGCCATTTACCGAAACGCCCCGCCAGACGATTGGCGAACTAACACGGCGCGGGGAGGCGTGGCTGAGAATCTTCCGGTAACTCCTGAACTTGCAGAGATTAGCATAAGAGCTGCTCAAGCGGTCGGGGGCGGTGCCTTCGGCGTAGACTTGATGGAAACTGATGCCGGCTTCGTTGTTCACGAAGTAAACCATACTACCGAATTCAAGAACACGGTTCGGGTGACGGGGATCGACATCCCGAAGCTGTTGCTCGAGTACACGATTCGGCAGGCCAAGAAATGATAAACGTCTCCGTGATGGGCGGGTCGGGGTATGTAGGGGGCGAGCTTCTACGCCTGCTCGTTTGTCATCCAGGTTGCGAGGTTCAGACAGTCACGTCTCGACGGTATGCCGGAGAACCACTCTTTCGAATTCACCCTAACCTCAGGGGCGTAACCGCGCTCAAATTCCAGGAGGAGAGCTTGGAGATCGCTATTGCCAGAAGCGACGTCGTCTTCACTGCGCTGCCACATGGAAAATCAATCGAAGTCGTTCCACAGCTTCTTGAGCGCGGCGTGAAGGTGGTAGATCTTGCAGCAGATTTCCGACTGAAGGAACCAACAGCGTACAAGGAATACTACGGGTTTGATCACCCTCGTCCGGATCTCTTGGAGAAATCGGTCTACGGCCTACCAGAATTACATAGAGCTCGAATAAAGACGGGGCAACTTGTTTCCATCCCAGGTTGCATGGCTACGGCAGCAATCCTAAGCCTCGCCCCTATTGTGGGAAGCGGATGGATTGATCTAAACAGAATCGTGATCGATGCGAAAATCGGCTCGTCAGGTGCCGGAGCTAACCCAACAATTGCAAGCCACCACTCCGAACGCGCCGGAGGCGTCCGTCCCTACAAGGTTACAGGGCACCGACACATCGCAGAGATTGAACAGGAGCTTGACAAGTTCGCGGATAAGCCTCTTCATGTTTCATTCACTCCCCACGCTGTCAACATGATCCGCGGCATCCTAGCCACCTCACACACCTTCATGACAAGTAGCTTGGATCCTCGAGATGTCTTCAAGGCCTATCGCGCAAAATACGAATCAGAACCTTTCATCAGGTTGGTCTCAGACAAGAAGGGCCTTTATGGGTTACCTAACCCGAAAGTTACGGTCGGCACAAACTATTGCGACATGGGGTTCGAGATAGACGCGCACTCGCAGAGGCTGATTCTCTTCTCCGCTCTAGATAACCTGACGAAGGGAGCTGCTGGAGCGGCGGTTCAGTGCTTCAACCTGATGTCAAGCCTCGATGAGAAAACCGGCTTGAATCTGGTAGGCTTACACCCGTAGTGATTTCCATGCTCATCGTTGTAAAAGTCGGAGACAAAGTAATGGGGGACGCCTTTTCAGAAAGCGGGCTGACAGATTTCGAAGCTCTAACTCACCAGGCGCAGACTGTTTTGGTGCACGGAGGGGGCAACACCGTTACGGGTATCGCGGAGAAACTCGGTGTTCATCAGCGATTTGTAACCTCCCCAGAGGGTTTCAGAAGCAGGTACACGGACGCTGAGACGATTCAGATCTATACTATGGTTATGGCAGGGAAAGTCAACAAGCAAATCGTCATGCAACTCCTCAGCAGAAAAATTCCAGCGGTCGGCCTCTCGGGAATAGATGGGGGCCTGATACGGGCGGAAAGAAAAAGAAAACTGATCATTAAGGATGAGCGAGGCCGGAGGAGAGCTATAGACGGAGGATACACCGGCATGATTACGCATACAGACGGCTCTCTTTTGAGAGCCTTGATCAGCAGTGGTTACGTCCCAGTTATAGCGCCAATAGCGCTCGGCGCCGAAAATGAACCTCTGAACATCGACGGTGACAGAACAGCGGCACACATCGCTGCGGCTCTGCAAGCTGACGTTTTATTGCTCATAACGGATGTGGGAGGCGTCTCTCTAGAGTCCGGTGTCGCGCGTCATCTGAACGCTGACGAAGCGAAGAAGGACCTGACAAAGCTCGGACCGGGAATGATTACGAAGGTTTACGCTGCGCTCGAAGCACTTTCGAAAGGAGTGGGCAAGGTTGTGGTCGCACCAGGCAAGGGCATGACTCCATACACTGCCGCAATCAATGGGGAAACCGGGACCTTGATCACGCCATGACCGCGCCCGATACACGTACAATTGAAGACACCCACTACGCAAAGTACTATGCACGCAAGCCAGTTACGATAGTTCGCGGAAAGGGAGTGCTGCTATACGATGATCTTGGCAGGGAATACGTTGACTGTACCGGAGCCTATGGCGCGTGCATCGTAGGCCACGCACACCCACGCGTTGTAAAGGCCATAGAAGATCAAGCCGAGAAACTTATCGCATGCCATGGCTCAGTGTACAATGACGCTCGAGCAAGATTCACCTCAAAACTAACCGATATTCTACCTACGGGCCTTGACAGAATCTTCCTCAGCAACAGCGGCACCGAGGCAGTCGAGTGCGCAATCAAAGTAGCACGAAAATCCACCGGAAGAAGAAAGGTTGTTGCTGTGAAGGGTGGGTTTCACGGTAAGACTCATGGTGCACTGTCGGCCACCTGGGACGCTAAATACCGGAAGAATTTCGAACCCCTCGTCCCAGGCTTCGTTCACATCCCCTTCGACAACATCGAAGCCGCCAAAGAAACTATCACGAATGACACTGCTGCAGTTCTGGTTGAACCTGTCCAGGGGGAGGGTGGAATCCGAGTCCCATCTAAGAGCTGGATGGGGCTGTTACAAGATTTGGTTCATGATGCAGGTGGGCTGCTCGTGGCAGACGAGATTCAGACTGGTTTCGGCCGAACTGGAAAACTGTTCGCTTCCGAACACCTAGGAATGCAAGCAGACATCCTTTGCCTAGGAAAAGGCGTCGCAAGCGGATTGCCGATCGGCATAACCGCAGCGACGTCAGAAACGATGGGCTCACTCTCCGTCGGCGAACATACGAGTACTTTCGGGGGAAACCCTGTCGTCTGCGCAGCCGGATCCGCCACGATCGACGTTCTGTTGGATGAACGATTGGTGGATAACGCGGTGAAAGTTGGAGAATATTTCAAGGCTGGGTTTATGCAGTTGATGAGTGCTCATCGGATAATCAGAGAGGTTCGTGGCCTCGGCCTTATGCTAGCTGTTGAGCTGCGTTTT
>JBEKPE010000019.1:0-22435 GCA_049521055.1 Bathyarchaeia archaeon | reverse complement strand
AGCTTGGCGATTGTCTGCAGTGACTTTAACGCCATGCGTTTCGTTCAATTCTCGGCGCCGTTCCGGTCTGGGTTCACTGGCTGTGATCCCGGTTGGATTAACAATTTTCTTCGACAACAGCCCTTGGATCATTGCCTCAGCCATCACTCCACCACCGATGAAAGTTATCGAGTCCAGCAATCTCACACCTTCAGGCCATGATGGAACCGGAGGTTCCTAAATCTATGCCTATGATAGGAGGCAATTGCTAATCCGGCGCAATCGATATGGTCTGAAACATACATGTCGTCCGCAAGACGTCCACTACAGCCAACGCAACGGCCATCGATTGAGGCAAATTCGTCTTTTCAAGTTACATTCCGTTTGACGTTACTTGGCTTGAATATTTGCTGATAGGAGTAGTTCTGATAGGCATTTTGATGTTGAGGCCGGAGGGGATTCTGCCGGAAAAATCTACTCCCACGCTCCCGAAATCGCGGCTTCGAAGCATCTTGGCGAAATATATGCGGAAACCCGAAGACATCCCGGAATCTACCCCGACTTCGTAGACTAAGTCCAGAATTGAAACATTAGTTCAGTTCTCTGTCAGAGTCCACGCTGCAGAAGAGCAAAGAAGGAGGCAAAAAAACGGCGCCAAATCGGATATTCTTAATAGAAGTTACTCATATCATTTCATTGTAAGCGCAAACATTCCCCTTACAACTCGAAACCGCGGGCATGAAGAAATCTAAGGTTGAATATTGCTTGGGCGAATTCGCAACATTTCCGGAATTTGAAAAAGAGATTCGACGAATCATATCGGAGGCAGAAGGAAGAAACGTCACCATGAGGATTATGGGTGGTGCCGCCATTCGCATGCATTGCCCGGAGCAGATTGAGCTGTACGGCCGCCTGAAGCGAGTGCCCAAACATGACATGGACTTTGTCACTTACAAGCAGTTTAGGCCCATTACCAAGAAGCTCTTCATGGATTTGGGATACGAGCCATACATTTCACTAATGCTCACTGGAGCAACGGGGAGACACAGGCAGATCTTCAACGACAAGGAGGGAAACAAAGCAATCGATGTCTTTCTAGGCAAATTAGAGATGTGTCACGTAATCGACTTCAAAGACAGGCTCGAAGTTGACTCACCAACAGTCCCGCTCGCAGAACTCTTCCTGCAAAAGATTCAGGTCGTTCAGACCAACGAGAAGGACATACAGGACCTGATAATCCTTCTCATAGGGCATGACGTTGGAAAGGGGGACAAGGATGAGATCAACGCAGGATACGTTGCAAAGGTTCTTGGAAATGATTGGGGATTCTACTATACTGCTACACAAAATCTCACTAAGCTTACGGAGTTCTTGGACAAATACGAGCTAAGCAAGCGAGAGAAGGAACTAGTGCTTGATAGAATCAACAGACTCAAAGGCCTAGTCGAGGCTCAGCCTAAGACGTTACAATGGAAGATACGCGCTAAAGTGGGAACATCAAAGCAATGGTACAACAAGGTTGAGGAAGTCCAGCGCGACTAAGAGCAACCGTACCAATTTTGGAATGTACAATCAAACTTGAAATACACATGGCTCTCCAGACGTAGCAACTGAGTAATCCTTGGCCAAAGTTAGAATAGTATTCGCTTCGGACTTTCACGGAAGCGAAACCGTTTGGCGTAAGTTTCTCAACTCTGCCGCAATGTTCAAGGCGGATTGGCTAATCATGGGCGGCGACTTGACGGGTAAAATCCTTACACCAATAGTCCGCCAACCCGACGGGACATACAAATCTGACTTCCTAGACCAGACCCATGTAATACAGTCGGACAAGGTGGAGGATTTCAAGAAGAAGGTACGTGAGCAATGCTACATTCCCTACGTGTGCGAGCAGAGTGAATATGACGCTCTCAAGAACGCGTCTCAGGACGAAATCGAAGATATATTTGCAGACCTAGAATGCAAGACGCTTCAGGATTGGTTAGACATTATTCCAACGAAAATAGGTAAGGATACCAGAGTTTTGATTCACCCTGGGAATGACGATAAATTCGAACTTGACGATGTGATTAAGAGGTCTCCTTATGTGACGTACGCAGAGGAATCAGTCGTTGACTTGGACGGAGAGCATGAAGCCGCCTGCTGCGGCTGGTCGAACCCGACGCCATGGAATAGCCCCAGAGAGTGTTCCGAAGAGGAATTGATGGTGAAACTCGAGAAGCTTGCAGGTCAGGTCAAGAATGTTGACAGAGCAGTATTCTGCCTTCACTGCCCCCCGTATGAATCTCAGATCGATTCAGCACCTAAACTCGACAAGGATCTTAGACCTGTAATTCAAGGAGGGCGACCTGTCATCATCCCAGTCGGCTCGAAATCCGTTCGAGCGATAATCGAAAAATACCAACCGTTACTTGGAATGCACGGTCACATCCATGAATGCCGAGGGTGGATGAAGATCGGGCGGACGCAATGCATGAACCCGGGGTCGGAGTACACCGAAGGGATACTCAGCGCCTACCTTATAGAAATCGACGGGGAGAAGATAAAGAAACTACAGAGAGTCGAAGGCTAGAGGTGTCTCTCTGACCGCATCTGGCAACTCTAATTGCGGTAGGCTAGCTTGCACTCAGCCCAGCCTGCAGTAGCTTTCTGCGTCGCAAGTCTCGGATCAAATTATTGAAATGCATCTGCCCGAGAAGACTTCGGCCCAGTTGATTTCGACTCGTCACTAGCTTACCTGTGCCAATGTCTATACAGCCTATACCGATGTCTTCGTTTGTGAACTCCTCGATTACTCGAACAATGGATTCTGGCGGCTCTTCGTTGCTGAACAGCAAGAGCCAAGACCACTTGATGTTCTTTTGGTCTCTCATCGTTTCAATGATTCGAATGAGATGCATCATCCGAGACCTTGCGGCTTCGGATCCGCCCAGTTCATGTGCGTACAAAGCAACTTCATAGTTAGGCATTATAGTGACTGCGACGAACCTCGAGAGGAGGAAGCCTTTCGGCCGCGTGTTACCCCTAGCCATCAAAGGAAACACCTCTCCACTTATCTGATATAGCTTGAATGTTTCATTCAGATCCGCAACCCAGTACGCTCGCCCGCGTTGTATTTCCTTCTCGAGACCCGAGAAGATCTCAGGAGTTGAGACAGTAGAAGTATCAGAATTGATTCTTGATGAGACGAAGTCTCTGAAGGCATATGGGTCAATGCCGCAAGCCTTCGAATCGATGTCACTATGATCTCGATCTCTCTCGCGATAGACGCGGACCTTACTCCCGTAGCTGTCCCTGAGGACTGAACATTCCTTAAAGTCCAACCATTTATGTTCCTCCACTCCCCTCGCTCCTTTCGTAATCGAATATCCGACGTCATCGTATTCGAGGATTTGGCGTAGGTGCATTCTGTATAGGAGAAAAGCTAACAACGCACCCAACAAGGCGGGAAACACTAGGGTGATCGCTGGTCCCACACCGCTGAGGTTCAACAAATTCAGCGCGATTGACCAGAGGAGTACGAGTCCAAATGTTAGGACGGCCCAATAGACAGCGACTCTAGACCATTGTATCCTCGAACTACGGGGCATTGAGCCAGGTCTCCTCGACTACTCGCAATCATCCTACAAATATACCTTGATTGGCAAACGCACTAGTGGAACCCCTCACTGAAGAATGATAGGAGTTGCCACAGGCCAATTTCGTGGATGCCGTGCGCGGGTTGCAGTCAGATTCAATGATGCCACGCGAGCGGAACGGTTAAAACCTGAAAAACATCCCGGAGCATTCGATTAACCATGGGCATAATCGCGCACTTGAAACAGCACCCGAACCGCATAGGAATAACCATCGGCTTGATCCTGTTGCTAATCATCGCAATCTTCATATTAACGCATCAGCGACCGCCGTCACCATGACCTGGATCAAGCCCTAAGATTTTTTTCGCTTTCTTTTAAGCGAGTGGCCAAACGCCTACTCGTCGCTGATCGATCGATGCAGTAGATTCGGATCTCCCACGATACATTGCAAACGCGCGGGTTAATTTCTGGCGTTCGGAGGTACTGACTGAAAGTGTGCCGGGATCCTCTTGCTCGGGCCAGGACGTAACGGTTGTACTTTCAGTGTCATTAGTAGAGTTCATTTGCGCATCATCCTTTGCGAAAGTGACCCTGCGATGACGCAAAGCAAGAGCGGCGGGTCCACTACCACGCACTTGAAAAGAAGAAAAAGAAAAGAAAAGAAAAAGGGACTGTGGGCTTTCCTATTCTGGCGGAATCTCTGCGAAGATTGTTGAATAGTCGACGTCTTTCTTGCTGTACTTGTAGTATGCGTAGACTAGGGCACCGATCACACCGAAGAGCACTAGCACGTAGGCGGTCGACCCTTCGGCTGTAATGATAATGTAGTCCAAGAAGAGGTTCGCGACAACCCCGATTACTCCGATGGAGACCATGCCCGCCTTGCCTCCATACTTGATCGGGGATGATTCGTAGATTTGTGCGCGAGACTTTCTGAGCGGCAGCATTACGAGAGCCAAGGCGAAGAAGGTGAAGAATACCGCATCGAGGAGGTCCGTGTTTCCGACTCCATTCAGGAAGAACTGGTAAATGAACCCGCTCGTTCCTCCCATTCCCGCAAAAGCACTTCCAATGACGCCATTGCCGTAGTCACTCAAGACCTCCGAAAAGACGCCTATGCAGGCGAAGAGGCCGGTTACGAGTGTTGCGTTAAGTGGAGAGTGGAACCGTTCGTTGACGTTCGCAAGCGAATTGGGTAAGACTCGGTCGAACGCCATTGCGAACAGTATCCTTGAGGCGGTTAGGATGAAGGGGGGAATGTCGTTTGCGACCCAGAAGATAGCGAAGATCAATACTAGCCAGTTGAGAGGTGAAAGGCCCAAGCCGATACCAGTCATGCCTGCAATGGTTGTGCTCCATGCTTTGATGGCTGGCACCCCGGCTTTAACAAGATCTCCGGCTCCGTACGACAGATATGCGTAAGCTTCGAAGAAGCTCCACACATTACCGTTAGGGAGTGTGACGCGGCCTAGTGCTGCGGATGCGTATGCTGCGAGCGAGGAGACTAGGACGTACACCACGATGATGATGACTGACGAGAGTAAGAGTACTTTGGGGAGAGTCTTGTTAGCTTCTTTGACCTCGCCTGCGACGAATGTTGAGGCTGCGTAGCCGACGTAGGCGAAGTATGCGCCAGTCATGGCTACGAAGACCGCGAACCAATAGCTGCCGACGTTTGCGGCGTCGAGCCCTTGGGCCAAAGCCCCCGTAACGTAGGTTTGAGCAGTGACTCCTGAGATTCCTTGAGATGTAGCCAGAGCGGTGATTCCCGCGTTCAGAGCAATTGGATTAGCCAGTGCATTTGCGAGCAGGTAGATTATGTAGATTGTCAACACGGCGGGGATCCAGAACATTACTTGAAGCATGTAACCAGCCATTCGAACTCCTAGGCATCCTATTGCCGTGAAAAGAATCACGATGGCTAGGCCGCCGAAGAATAGGAGTCCTTCGCTGGCTCCTGCCGCTGAGATTCCTACGATTGGTCCGAAGATGAAGAATATGCCTTCAAAGACTGCCACTGCAATGAGCCCGAAAGACCATGCGATGCTAAGGAATTCGAACCATGAACTGATCCACGCAACTGCTGGATGGACAAGCCTTGAGATTACGACATAGCCTCCCCCTGAACGAGGCATAGTGGCGATGAGTATTGAGAAAGCGAAAACGGAAAGCAGGATTATGATTCCGCCTATAATGAATGCCATGACCATTGGTGGAATTCCGCCAACCCAGAGGTTTTCTGGAAGCGGGGCTGCGCCGGTAAACTGGAAGATTCGCTTCTGCCAACCAAGACCCATGACGTTGCAGAGAATGATGATGACTGCGGTTAGTGGACCGATTTCTCTGACAAGCCCTGTTGCTTTTCTAACGAATAATTTCTTTTGAGACAATTTTCTCAATATCTGCTGAGCAGTTGGTGTAGATTTAAAGGTTCACCATTCCCAAAAACGGAACAGAAGTGCACTATATACGCTAACGAGAATACAGAACACATCGGCGGGAGTATGCTTACTCCTTCGCAAGTCTTAAATGACTCGTGATGAAAATGGCTCAAGCTCAAACGCGTTCTAAATCCGTGGGTTTTCATTCTCTTATCCCGCTTGAAACTCAACCTCAATCATGAGGACCATAAGGAAGGAGGGCTGGTGGATGCATCGCGACACTCTCGCAGACGCTCAAGGGCCGCCCTAGTTTAGTGTCGAGGCTTGGAATCAGTCGAGACTCGCGCAAAGGGTTTTCTGCAGAGGCGCGTTTGTAGGTCGCGCTTCACAATGGAAACCGAGCCGAACCTTAAATGACCAGCTGAGGTTGGATGCGGTGGTGCGGGGTCGCACCTCGGGGAAGACGACTGTCTCAAGAGAACTCTTTACCGATTGAGGATGCAAGCGATAGGAAACTGAGCAAGCTACAGGCCCTTGCGGCGTTCTCTCCCGACGCACTCGCTTCTATCGGATACGCGGACCAGGAGATCTATCTTGGCTTAGTCGTTGCGGGCGCGGTTGGTCTGGCGATGGCTCTGCCCATTGCTCTGGCAATTACCGGGCTTCTCGCAATCTTGGCGCTCTCCTACACTCAAATTATACAAAAGTATCCTAGCGGCGGCGGTTCCTACGAAGTTGCTCGCAAAACTTTGGGAACTACGCCAGGTTTGGTGGCTGCGTCGGCGTTGATTGTAAACTACTTGCTGAACGTGGCTGTGAGTTTGACGACGGGCGTAGACGCAATCGCCTCCGCCTTCCCGGTGCTCTGGTCGTACAGGGTCATAATCTCGTTGTTGCTTCTGTTAGGGATGACGATTCTTAACCTCAGAGGGATGCGGGAGAGTGGTATTGTTATGGCAATTCCAGTCTACTTGTTCGTCTTCTCTTACTTCTCAATGATGGGCTACGGAGGGGTACGCTTAGCTGTCGGTGGTCCTCTGTACCCTCCGGTCCCGCCTCCGGCCCCGGTTCAACCTCTCACACTCGCATTGTTGCTGCACACATTCTCGACTGGATGCACGGCGATGACGGGGGTAGAGGCGATCAGTAACGGCGTTCCCTCTTTTCGGTCACCTGAAACAAAAAACGCGAGCCAGACGATGGCCGTTATGGCGTTTCTCATGGGCATTTTGCTGCTGGGAAGTATTGGTTTGATCCAGGTTCTCGCCGTCGTTGCGGGCCCACAGGAAACCGTCCTTTCCGCTCTAACACACCGACTCTTGGGGAGCGGACCTGCCTACCTCATCATACAAGCTAGTACGTTAGTAATGCTCACAGTTGGAGCAAACACTAGTTTCGCGGGCTTGCCTCGACTTATGAGTGTCATGGCCAATGACGGCTACCTTCCCAAGCGACTTGCGAAAATGAATTCTCGCCAAGTTTTCGGAGGCGGTATCATCCTTCTAGCGGTTGCAAGCGGAGTCTTGATTACCGCGTTTTCGGGCAATAGTCATGCTCTCATTCCTCTGTTTGCTGTGGGAGTTTTTCTGGCGTGGACGCTTTCACAATCAGGAATGGTTAAACATTGGCAGAGAGAGCGAGGAAAAGCCTGGAAACTCAAGGCGCTGCTCAACGGAACAGGTGCCGTAGCGACTGCGATCACGTTCATAATAGTTGGATCATTCAAATTCTTTGACGGAGCGTGGATCGCCGTTCTCCTAATTCCGATCTTAGTCGCCTTATTCCTCTACATCCACAATCGCCGTCAAGAAAGCCTCGATATGGCACAGATCGACTCTAGCAGGATAGCCGGTCCCTAGGCGTTGTCTCTTGCTCTCAACATCTTCCTTTCGAAATTGGCCCTGTAAGATTTCGGCCTCAGTAAACAGTGACCCTCATTCACTTCTGTCGTCTCTTCCTGTGGTTCACGATCGAGTACGTGGCGAAGGAAAGTAGCAAGGCTGCGAGCAGGAGAAGAACGGGGGCGAGAGGTCTGCACGAACTCGGTGGCGAATTCAACGGGTAGTCCATGCACTCTGAAAATGGTGAGGGTTGCGAAGGGCCTGACGCAAGGAGTGCTATCAGCAAACCGAGTGATACCGAAAGAACAATCGTGATCATGACTCCGACGGCTAATCGCAAATCTCACACTTGACAACTCAGGCTTTTCCTTGGACAACTTATAACTAAATCGGGTCGCAGAAGGATGTACGTTGCAGGCGTGTTTGGACAGATCAATTTTGACGACTGGTGCGTTGCCTATGTCGAAGACCTCGATGGAGTACGGATAGAACTCGCGACTACAAGACCCGCTCGTGGCCTGCCGCATGTTAATCGGCAAAAGTCGATGTCGAGGTCTTGTGGATGATCGAACAGACGTGAGAGTAGTTCGTCTTGGCTCCCGTTTCGCGTGAATAAGTGGTGGGCCTGGCCGGATTCGAACCGGCGACCCCACGATCTCAAAGCTGCGCTTATCAGTCGTGTGCTCCAGCTACACTCCCACGTTTCATGGGTCCATGCTGAGCTACAGGCCCGCATTTTCGTGAGTTATGTTCTCTTGTTTTAAGGGTTTTTTGCTGGGATTTTCGTCAGCAAATTGCTGGTTGTTGCCACGTCGACTTCGGGTGGCAGGTAGTGGCGATATCTTTCGACTAGCCAAGGCATGGTCACGACAACTCCCTTATCAAAAGGAAAGTTGTTTCTGAGAAGTCTAAACTTCGCTGCTAATTTTGCTGCCTTACAATTCGCCTTGGGATCGCACGTGCACTCAATGAATGTGCTCCCCAACTGGAAGTCTGGAACTAACCGCCTGTCCTTAATTTTCATAATTGGCTCGTACACAACGTTCGCCCTAGCTTTCTCGAGAATGTCCATTGTATCCTTCTCAAGTCGATTGAACATTCGTACGCCTCTGGCGCCGATTGTTTTCCGACAACTGTGGGCTGGACTCTTGAGAGAATTGACAGCACCTATTGAGGCAATTCGCTTCATATGCTCAAGGCTGTTCGAACGACCAGTTAGTTTTCCGCCTTTGATACGATCTTTCATGGTGAGATTGCAGCCCCGAGCTACGACCTTGTTATGCCCGCCCTTCTTTTGACCCCAGTGGGAGTCCTTCATCAGTACGATGAGCTGTTGTGGATCCTGTCGAATAAGATTACAGATGACGACTACGACATCAGCAGTGGGTAAAGCTTGACCGAGTGACCATCACTTTAGTTTTCGAATGCTGAATTCACTTGAATTGCGAGTAGAAATTTCGGCGTAAAGGTCAACCCATCTCCCAACCTTCCGTTTAGCTTTCTGAAAAAACTCCCTTTGCCGCTCCGGACTCCCGAAGTCCACTCGGAAGTGAGCGTTATCCAGAATCTTTCCCTTCGGCTCCCGTGCAACAAACCCATCAAGCTTCAATGAATTCCAGCGTTCGGCATAGGCGTCTGTTGCAATAAGGTCGAGAGTAGGCTGAAAGTATCCAAGCTCGATTCGTATCTTACAGAACAAATCGGACAGTAGCTGAACTCCGGGCCCTTTGATGGGCTCGTGTTCTCGGTTTTGTTTAAGGGTTTGTTGGCGTCGGCATTGTCCTGGTTGGGTCAGGCGTGGATATGGCGCTTAGTATTTATCGTCTATAGAAACGATGCGGTACTATAATTAGCATTTACTTGCCAAGCGCCTTCTAATTACCGGAGCTAGAACAGCATGCAGGAAATTCGATTTCACGGCCGAGCTGGACAGGGCATACTAACCGCAAGCCGCCTGTTCGCGCAAGCCGCCATCACCGACGGCAAATACGCCCAATCCTTCCCCGACTTTGGCCCCGAAAGGCTAGGATCACCAGTTGCAGCCTTCGCGCGCATCGACGATGAAACCATAGAGATCAGAAGCCAAGTCTATACACCGAATGCGGTCCTTGTGTTCGAAGAAAGCCTTCTGGAAACCGTCCCCGTCACCAGAGGAATGCCCGCGAAAGGTTTCTTCGTAGTGAACTCTCCCGACCTAAAACTCGCGGCTGTTAAGAAGATGGGTGAGGAGGCAGCGGTTGTTCCCTATGCGATTGATGCTTCAAAGATCGCGATTGACCTCATCGGGAAACCCACAGTGAGCACTATTATGCTCGGCGCTTTGGCCGGCGCCTCAGGCTTCGTCACAGTGGATTCGTTGGAATCAGTAGTCAAACAGCGTTTCCACGGACCGATGGGCGAGACCAACGCGAAGATGATCAGGTCAGGGTTCAAGGAGGTTCATGAGATTTGAACCCTGAAAGTAAACCCGGTTGGCGGCAACTCGCACGCGGCGCCGTAATCGTTGAACCGGGGTCAGCAACGCAATTTCACACCGGGGATTGGCGGACAAAGAAACCGATCCTACAAGAGTCGAAGTGCACTAACTGCCTATTCTGTTGGATCTGGTGCCCCGAACCCGCGATAGTACGCGGCCCTAAGGCGGTCTCATTCGACTACGACCATTGCAAGGGATGCGGCATCTGCGCCGTGGAATGCCCTGTTCATGCGATTACAATGATAGAGGAGCGATGAACTCGTTGAGTATGATGAAAACACAATTGGTTCCAATGAGCGGTTCTGAAGCAGTAGCGAAAGCAGCGATACAATCGAACATAGACTTTATCTCCGCGTACCCAATCACCCCACAAACAATAATCGTAGAACGCTTAAGCGACCTGGTCGCCGAAGGAGAGACGAAAGCAAAATTCGTGAACGTTGAATCCGAACACTCTGCTATGTCCGCCTGCGTGGGCGCAAGCCTAGCCGGCGGCCGCGCCTTTACAGCAACCTCAAGCCAAGGTCTAGCCCTGATGCATGAAGTTCTATACTTGGCGTCAGGGTTGAGGTGCCCAATCGTGATGGCTGTCGCTAACCGGGCACTCTCGGCGCCGATTAACATTCACGGCGATCATTCCGACATGATGGGTTCTAGAGACTCAGGTTGGATTCAGCTGTACGTAGAGAATGGCCAAGAAGCGTACGATTGGGTTCTACAAGCCTACCGGATCGCGGAAGACGAACGTGTTTCCATGCCCTTTGCTGTCAACATGGACGGGTACGTAATCACCCACTCCGTTGAACCAATCGCACTGATCGACAAAGATGTCACTAGCAAGTTCCTGCCGCCAAGACAGGCGTTGTTCAAACTTGATAGCGAGAAACCCATTACGCTTGGGCCGCTTGTGCTTCCTGACTACTACACGGAGTTCAAGCGACAGCAAGAAGAAGCGATGCGAAACGTTCCTGAAACGTTCGCTGAAGTAACACGAGATTTCGCGCAATTGAGCGGTAGAAGCTACAATCGGTTTCTACCGTATGAACTCGAAGATGCGAAAGTTGCTATCGTTTCGCTGGGAAGTGCGAGTGGTACAGTGAGATGGGTTGCGAGAAATCTGCGTAAGAAGGACCTGCCCGTTGGAGCGTTGAAGATCGCACTCTACAGGCCATTCCCACACGAAGAAGTCGGGAGAATGTTGGAGGGGCTTGATGTTGTAATAGTGCTTGAGCGCGCCTTGAGCTTAGGCTCCCATTGCGGTCCCCTCGCGAGCGACATAGTCTGTTCATTGTACAACCGTTCAGAACAACCCAAAGTTTTGGACGTAGTCGCGGGACTAGGTGGGCGTGACCTCTCACCCGATAGCATCGAACAAATCTTCCGAACCGGGCTAGGAACAACTTCTGGCTCATCTGGGTTGGAGATGGAGTTTGTGGGGGTGCGTGAATAAATGGTAACTCTAAAGGAATTACAGGTTGAAGAACTCGTTGGTCCCGGCCACCGCATGTGCGCTGGCTGCGGCGGCGCCGTTACCGCAAGAATGACCATCAAAGCAATGAAACGCCCAACGTACGTCGTAAACGCTACCGGTTGCATGGAAGTTGCGACCACCATCTACCCCTACACCGCATGGCGTGTTCCATGGGTGCACGGCCTGTTTGAGAACGCTTCAGCCATCGCTAGCGGTATGGAAACCTACCTCAAGTCGAAGAACGATGGTAATCTCGAAGCCGACATCATTATCTTCGGAGGCGACGGCGGAACCTTCGACATCGGCCTACAATCACTTTCAGGCGCATTTGAGAGAAGACACGACTTCGTATACGTCTGTTACGATAACGAGGCGTACATGAATACCGGGATTCAACGATCAAGTGCAACTCCAGAAGGTGCGTGGACGACAACGACGCCCGTTGGTGTTAATTCTCCAGGTAAGGTCGGGCCGAAGAAGGATCTAGTTGCCTTCTCCTTAGCTCATCGCGTCGATTATGTGGCTACAGCCTGCACATCCTACTGGAGTGACTTTATCACTAAGGTTCGAAAGGCCGCGGAAATCGACGGGCCCGCTCTAATCCATGCAATTGCCCCATGCCCGCTGGGATGGCGTTTCCCGACCGATCAGACGATTCAGATGGGACGACTAGCTGTGCAAAGCCGGTACTTCCCACTCTTCGAAGTTGAGAGAGGCAAATACAAGATGAGCATCAACCCACATCAAGTTCCACTTGAAGACTTTCTGCGCCTGCAAGGTCGTTTCAGCCACCTGTTCCAGCCACAGTTTGCTCAGGAGCTTACGGCGTTAAGGACTCAAGTTGAACAGCGTTGGGCAGCATTACAGGACCTCTGCCAAGGAAAACATCCCACGTGGTAAAGTTACTCGAAATGGTCAGATGAGAGGGGGTGATGGTTTCTTGGGTACGATCGGCAGGTGCGCCGAATGCCGGGATTGTTACGGAGACGACTGCGGGGTATGCACAATTTGCGGAGCCGGTCCTCACGAAGTGTGCCTACACTGCCCTCCCAGCCTAACTCTCAGTGGTTAAATCATTCTTCGCAGAATGACCATCTATCCTCAGCGAGATTGAGGATCAGATAAACCGTTTAAGGTAGAGTAGGTTTTGTACTTCTTTAGGGCCGGTAGTTCAGCCTGGTATGCCCAGATCGAATAAGGGGCCAAAGAACGTCCGGTTCGCATCCATGCTAAGAAAAACCGGAAGGCCGCGGGTTCAAATCCCGCCCGGTCCACCAGACGCTAGCCGGCTAATCTGGGGCTATGTGGTATTCTCCAAAATAACTTTCCAGATGTTCCTGTGCCAAATTTCACTCTACTCTGTCATGAATGGTTTTCCACTTGACAGCTGGCATTAGATTAGAAGATGCTTATGCAAAAGGTAGTCTTCTTTGCACTCCTAGCCCTGGCCGTACTCGTTCCGCTACATGGGAGCATGGCTATTGCTCCCAAAATGCAACCAAAGGTCCTCATCCTCTCGTCGATTGAGAAGCAATACCCGATGCAGTACATGGTCGAAATCACGAATGATCTAAAACAAGCAGGGTACAACGTAACGTTCCTGAAAGATGAGGCCGTAACGGTCAACTTCGTCACAACTCAACTCGACAAATATGATGTTCTGATTTGGCGGACGGGCATGTACGTACACGGCAACACGACCTACTGGTATCTAGGCGAAGCCGGTAATCAAACAACCGTGGCCGCTTATGCGAGATCGATATCCATTGGAACGCTCGACGCCTCAACCGGTGTGCTGGGTGTCAGCGCCAACTTCTTCAGCAACAACTACGGACCGAAGTCATTAGCGAACATCAAACTCGCCATTCTAATCTCCAGCATGTCAATAACGATAGCCCAGATCTTCGTGAACGCAGGCGTCAAAACAACCATTGACTTTTACCAGACCCTAACTGCACCTCTCAGCCTCTTTGATTGGGTCACAAGATCATTAGTCGGTTACCTGACGACAGGAAGCACGGTAAGAGACTCGATTGCAAAGACAATATACAATTACGAGTATGTGAGTTCACTCGACGATAGCTACTTGCCACCAATTTCATTTCTCGGCGACGGGAACCTGCAAATAGCCTAATTCAAATCTCACCTGACTTAGACCCAAATCGTCTACTGTTGACACTGCCCGTTCTGGGTCAGCAACTCTTTTTAGCTATCTAACGCGCATCGGTTGACAAATCCGAAAAACGCGGGTGCAAAGATAGGATGGGGAATCGTCGTAGTGATCTGGCTCCGAACCGAACGGCCGCGCCGGCCGTCGGGCTCGCGTTTGTAATGTTAGGAACCATTCTCGCCTGGATCTTGAGGTCGCCAGATCTTTCCGCTCTCATTATCGCTGTGATTGGAAGATTCCCACAGTTGCTCGATCCAAGTCTTCACGTGGATGGTGTGGTTTTTCTGCGGAGTCAGATTGAACTTCTGCAGAACTTTTCTACCCAGATTCTTACTAAAAGTGATTGGGTTACGGGTGAGATGAGGCCTCGCCCAATCGCGGTCGGAATCAGGCTTAAGTTTCTCCTAACTATGGCGACGACTGACGTTTCAATAATAGTTCCGACATGGAATGAAGAAAAATACCTCGGTAAATGTCTTGACGCGTTAGTCAATCAGTCTTGGCATGGCTCATGGGAAATCATAGTCGTGGACGGAGGAAGCACCGATGGCACTTTGAGCGTCGCTGAGAATTATGCTGACAGGGTGTTAATCGAACCGAACATGCGAGTTGGGGCGGCCAGGAACGCGGGCGCCCGAAAAGCGCGGGGCGAAGTACTCGCATTTATTGACGCAGACACTATTGCCAACCCGCGTTGGTTAGAAGCTATCACACGTGCGTTTCATGAGTCCTCTATGGCGGTGGGAGTTACTGGGCCCACTCTACCTTATGATGGGCAGCTCTATGATATCATAACTTATCGGTTGTGGACGATTTATCTCCAAAGAATTCTCCTGCACTTTGAGATGCCCCACGTGATTGGGTTCAATTGCGCCTATCGCCGCGCCCCGTTTCTGCAGGTCGGAGGCTTCGATGAGGAGAACGTAATGTCAGAGGACATTAAACTCGCACATAAAATACGCCGGTACGGTAAAATCATGTTCGATCGACACATGTCGGCGCTGACCTCTGCGAGAAGGTTTAGGAGATATGGCCGAATCTACATCGCAGGCCTCTATATCATGAATGGTTTCTCAACCCTACTACTCAACCGGAGCCACTCAGACTATCCACCTGTACGCTGACCTTAGATTAACGAAGCAGATCTAACTCCAGCGCTTATCGTGGCAGAATCCCACCGGGAATCCTTAAAGCTCGATTTCGATCGAAATCACATCGATTCAAATGCAATTCCATTTCTGGCCACTCCTTATCGGTGCACTCGTCATCATTTGGGGGGTCGTCACAATAGTGAGTCAGATGTTGGGAATTAAACTCGAAATTTCATGGTGGGCTGTGCTGGCCGTGATTATCGGCCTTTGGATTCTCTCGCATGCCATAAAGAGAACGTAGGGAACAGATTTGAAACCAGCCCAAGTCGGACTTCCGATCGATGAGCTTCCAAACAAATGGTACAACATAGTGCCCGATCTTCCCGTCAAACTTCCTTCGCCCAAAGAACCAGGTGATGGTGAATCGCGTTTTGAAGCCTTGGAACGGAGAATGGTTGGAGAATGCCTTAGACAAGAATCATCTAATTCACGTTGGATCGACATACCGGACGGCGTACAAGAACTATACATTCAAGCCGGCAGGCCCCGTCCACTTTACAGAGCCTATAGACTCGAAAGAAGGCTGGGCCTGAGGAAGGTTCGGATTTACTACAAGAGAGAGGACCTGAGCCCGACTGGTTCACATAAAGTAAACACAGCGCTACCCCAAGCTTACTACGCGGCTAAAGAAGGGAAGAAGGTTCTCGTAACGGAAACAGGGGCGGGACAGTGGGGAACCGCCCTAGCCTACGCAGCATGTCTAATGGGCCTCTCGACGGTTGTCTTCTGGGTTCGCGCGGTATACGCGTGGAAGAACGAGCGTCGGGCGCTTATGCAAATGTACGGTGCAAAGGTGTTCGCCTCACCAAGTGCCGAAACAGCTTATGGCAAGCAGCTGATAGAGAAGAATCCCAAGCATCCCGGATCACTAGGTATTGCAGTGTCAGAGGGGCTTGAGTATACGGATGGTTCACCTGAGAGAGTTTACTGCCTGGGCTCTGTCCTAAACCACGTCCTCATCCACCAATCAATCATAGGACTAGAAGCAATCAAGCAGTTCGAGCATATCGATGACTCACCAGACCTAATAGTGGGTTGCCTGGGCGGAGGATCAAACTTCGGCGGTATTGCACTCCCATTCATGGGCGAAGTACTGGCTGGCAAAAGAAAATGTGAATTTCTGGCGGCTCAATCCGAAGCCGCGCCTAACCTAATCGAGGGAAAATATGAGTACGATTACGGCGACGCGGCAGGTCACACGCCACTTCTAATGATGTACACGCTCGGTCACGAGACGGAGATGAAACCCATACGATCAGACGGCCTACGATATCATGCTGCGGCTCCAATCATAAGCTCGTTGAGGCACAGCGGGCACATCAGGGCCGTGGCTTACCCGACTGATGAGGTGGCGGTATTCTCCGCTGCTAAACTCTTCCTTGAGTCCGAAGGATGGTTGATTGCAGGTGAGTCCGCCCACGCAGTTCGCGCAGCGATCGATGAAGCGAAGGCCGCCGAATCTAAGGGGGAAAACAAATGCATACTCATCAACATAAGTGGACATGGGTTCCTAGACATAGACGCATATCGTTCCGTCCTTAAACTGGATGGGTAATAGCTGCAGCTGCACGTACCTAGTGGTTAGATGCCGAGTAATTTTCTAGCGTTCCCCGATAGAACCATCGTTTTCACTTCAGGCTTGAGTGGTAGTTCCTCGAAGTCCCGAAGCCACCTGCTCGGGCTCAACATTGGGTAATCTGTCCCGAACAAGAATTTGTGCGGAATTAGTTTCGACATGTAAGTGACCAATATCGGCTGAAAGTACTTCGGCGACCAACCTGAAAGGTCGATGTACGCGTTCTCTTTGTGCATCGCGATCGCAAGCTGCTCATCCTGCCATGGCCACCCAGGGTGTGCCATAACAAGCTTCAGCTCGGGAAAATCCGCAGCCACATCATCCAGAAGCATAGGATTCGAAAAACGCAGCTTCAACCCACCGCCGCCAGCCAGTCCAGCGCCCCAGTACGTCGAGCCAGTATGGAAAGTTACGGGAATCTTGAGTTCGACGCATTTCGAGTATACGGGATAATATGCGGGGTCGTTTGGCTCAAACGCCTGAGCTTGAGGATGCAATTTTAGTCCGCGGAGCTTCAGGTCCAGGATCGCGTGCTCAAGATCCTTGACCGCGGATTTCTTGTGTGGGTCAATCGAAGCGAACCCTATGATCTGATCCGGAAACTTTTCCGAGATCTTTGCCACGTATTCATTCGTGACCGGTGGCCTGTGGCTTGCTGTTTCAGCGTCCCATGCGAAGAGCACAAGCTTCTCAACCCCGCAATTCGAGTATTCTTCGAGCATCTCCTCAATAGTTCTCAGTTCTATGCCGTGTCCAAATTTCCGTGCAGCGGCGGCGACTTGTGGACCGCCCGAATCTATGAGGAATTCCTTAGTTGGAGGGTGCACGTGCATGTCCACAAATCCTCTCCTTTTCTCGTGCAGGGTATACACCTTTGATTGCGGCTTGAACGGCTTGGGATTCATAAAAACACCCTCTGACGTGTGAAGCCGGTGTGTAAATGGAGAATCTGCCTGATTAGCAAGTAATTGTACTATCCTCTGCGAGATCCGTTTTTCCCAACTGCAAACAGTTCTGCAATGTAGCCAGTCATTGCGACTCCTATCCGGGTAGCGTTGGTTAGTTAGGGTCTGGCGTTGAGCTAATGTAGAACTGCTAGGTGATTTCGATCGTCACAGACTTATCGGTTATCTCAGCGATCTGGTGTTCTATGGATGTTTTGTGTTTGAGAACGTTCTTGGTCAGGGTATCAATTCGTCGGTGCAGTTCTGAGTTATGAGCGGTTAGGCTTTCCTTCTCGCGGCGAATACTGGCTAAAGTTTGGTCCAACTCTTCCATTCTGCCCATGAGTCCGGATGCCTTCAGTTGGCGTCGTGTTTCCTGTACGTTCGCTTGAATCGCCAAGTACTCTTCGCGCATTTTGTCGACGACGCCCGCCTTGAATTGTTGTATAGTCTCTTCTGCCCTGCGGAGCCGTCGTTCCTCTATGTCGAGATCTCCCGTCGCCAGTTCATTGCCTAGTTGGTCAAGCAATCTAGCCAAGGCGAAAGTTTGTCCAGCGGCGACCGTATCTATCGGGTTATCTATCAGGCCTTGCAGTGTGCCAATATCTACTGTTTTGTTCCTGTTTGCTGAGGCGGCTCTTTCCAGTTTTGTGAGGGGTTTGACTACAGGCTGGAAGAATTGCTTTATGTCATCCCCCTTAGCTCTTAGCGAGTTCTCGTAGCCCTCCAACTCAAGAAATGCTTCCTCAGAAGCAACGTTTTCTTTAGCCGTCAGAATCTCTTTCTCTCTTCCTTCTAAAGCCTCAAGCGACTTAGCCTGCTCACTCGCCTCTGCTCGAAGCTTAAGCAATTCACTATGCATCCGTGGGAGGAGTTCGGCGTCTTTCTTCAGCAACTCGAATCCATTTCCAGGGGATTCATCAAGTGCTGCGCCCAATGACCGAACGGCTGACTCAAGCCTCCCAAGGGCGGCATTAAGTGTCGCCATTTCAACTCGGAGTCCGCGGCGAAGCTTTGGAAGGTACTTGCGAACGGTCTTTATGATCCTGTTAAGCGCCTCGACAGACTCCTCGTGAAATTTCTCTACGTCTTGGTAGTTTGATGATGTCTGTTGTCGAGGAAGATTCCTTGCAGTTTCTTGGATCGTTCCAGCCATGCGAGTACCGTATTCCGAGGCTGACTTGTCCATCGTCCCCCACGCGTTCCGGACAGCGGCCTCTAACCTAGAAGCTGCATTTTCGAGGGCGCTACACGCCTCCTTTACGGCCCTGGTTCTTTCAGAGAACCGTTTCTCATGTTCCTTCATTACGTCGCGTTCTAACGATTGACAGAAATTGGCAAGTTCACTAACGCCAACATCCGTCAAGCTTATCGCGCTACTCTATTGCTCATCGTTTCCGATGATGGTGAACTCTGTTCGGGATTCTCCTGAGTGTTCTGGGCCATAAGCCGGTTTAGAGCGACCTCAACTGCTGTGCGAATCTGTTCACAAACGCTTTTTCTAATCTCCAATCCATCGTCTAATGTACTTTTTTTCAGTTCCGTTAACTGCCGTCTTAACTCCTCCTCGCGAACGCTGACCTCTCTTCGCTTTTCCTGATAGCCGGACCTCAGTCCATCAAGCTGTCGGTTAAGTTTCTCTTCTTTCCCATGCAGGTCGTGTCTTTTCGATTGAAGCGAATGCGAGCTGCCTTCAATTTTGACTCTCGATCGTCCGAGAATTCTGTCTAGCATGGTTGGTTTCTCACGGAGCAGCTTCAATCTCTGTGCATCGAGGGCATCAATTTCGCCGCGAATCTTGCCGATGGATCTCTCATACCCTCTCTTTGCTTCATGCGTTCGGTTTCTTTGTTCTTTCTCTAGATCGGAGATTTCAATTTCGTACGTCGACAGTTGTTTTTGTAATTCAGCAATTTGATTCGAGAGGGCTTTTTCTGCGTCAATTCTCTTGGTGAGTTCGTTTCGAATATTTGTTATTAGTGTTTCTACAGTAGCCTCGTATTGGTCGTCGGCTGCATCAGGTATCGAGTCTTGGAAGTCGGCCAAGACGGATTCCACATCTTTAATCCATCGCTGGAAGTGCTCGTAGAACGGAGGCAGGGCGAAGCGCTGGGTTCCTAAGTGTTCGAGGGCGTTCGTTACTCTTGATGAGACCTCGTGCTGGTTTACCGGAATAACTTCTCGATATGGGAATGCGTTTTCTTGGCTAGTTCTTCTTTCTTTGAGGGCAGGTTTCTTCGTCGCTGCCCTACGCGAGCGCACGCCACGCGTGCGGGGTTCGGAGCTCATGGCTGATCCGTTCGATTTTCTCTGTATATATGCAAAGCGTGAACCCGTGAATTACTGGCTACCTGTTCCCTCTCAGCCAATAATGGCGTATTGCTAAACCCGCGACTATTCCGCCTGCGTGGGCTAGAAAACCGCCACCCCCAAAAAGATTCAATCCAATGAATAAGATCATACCGACGAGCCCCCTCCAGCCTCCCGCCGCTGCTAAAAGGCCGAAAATTGCCCCCGACGCACCAACGCCGACGGCGTCTCCTCCAAGGAAGAGGAAAGCAACATTTCCCGCTAGTCCACTCACGAAGTATGTAACTAACCATTTTTTCGTTGAGACTTGTTCTTCGAGAGAGGTTCCGAAGATCAAGAGAAAGAGTACGTTCCCACCGAGGTGTGAGGGGTTCGCATGAAGGAACAACGAAGTGAATAGCATCCACACTGCACCTTGCCAGACGGCTGAATTTACTTGAGCAAGTGGGTAGAACAAGTCGTAATTGAGGGAGAGCAGGTTGCCGCCTACGATCCCCGTAGTCAAATAAACTACAATCAGCACGCATGACATAAGCACTGACGGCGAATCCCTGATCCTAGAACTTCGCTTCTCCGCCATACTCGAACGCTCTCCTTGGTGAAGCTGGGTCTTTTCACGTCGATTTAATAAGTGACCTCTCTTCAGAGCAGCTTGTGACATTCTCATCCGCGCGAGCGTTCGACATCGGCGAAAAAATTGCGAAACTCTCAGTCCTAACTCTCTTGGGAATAGGCATTGCGGAATTGATTGTTGGATTTTGGACCGGTAGTCTGGGGCTGAAAGCCGATGGCGCGGACTCGCTGTCTGATTCCGTTATATCCCTAATTGTATGGGTTGGTTTACATTATTCTAGGCGCAGGCCTGACGCACGATTTCATTTCGGATACCACAAAGTGGAGAGCCTATCCGCACTCGTCGTGTCGTTCGCAACGGTTGGGGTCGCAATGTATATTATGTATAACGCCTACCGTACCTTCCTGAATCCAACCACCATCGCATATCCGATTATCGCGCTCGCGACGTTAGCCGTGTGCGGTTCTATCTCCGCGTACCGGGCTTTTCAAATGAGAGCTATAGCGAAAAAGTCTGGGCTTCTCTCTCTTAGGACGGACGCAAACAATTCGATCAAGGATGCGACCGGAACAGTTGTGGTTTTCGTGAGCATAATCGGAGCATCGCTGGGGATTCATGCCCTCGACGCCGTCGGTGGTATGATCATCTCAATCTACATTCTCGGCGTCGCCTACGTCGCAATCCGAGAATCATCCCTGATTTTGCTGGACGCCTGTGAAAGCCCGGAGATGAGTGCGGTGTTGGCTGGAGCATTGAAAACCGTTGAAGGTATCGAGGAGGTTGGGAATATCAGGTTGCGGCCTTCTGGTCCCTACCTTACGGGAATCATATCTGTCCTTGTTGATGGGCACAGAACAATTGCCGAGACGGAGCAACTACGTCGCAAGCTACTGGAAGTAGTGTCAGCAATAGTCGATCCAGTGGGAGAAATATCGATCGTGTTCAGACCAAAGTGAGTATGATAGGGGGAGGTTTACTCCATGCTCATAGTCGGTCTATGTTGCCGTACCAAGCAGTCAGTCTCTCGAATTTCTCAGGAAACTGGTTCCCTGAGTATGGAAGTGGGCTGACTGCTCCAAAAGCTGCGAAGTCTGCAAGACTAGGCTTCTCGTCAAGCAAGAATCTCTGCTCCGTCAACATTTCCTCAAGAATTTGAAAGTGTTCTTCCATCTGGGTCTTCAGATAGGGTCTCCTAGCTTGGAGTAGTTCCAACGAGCCACGTTTTGTTTCTTGGAGCTCGACGAAGACCCATCGTTCAATGTCATCCTTGAATGTTTTCGGAAAATCAGGGACGGCGTACTGCCAAACAATATCTTCGAGGCGGTAGTGTGCCCAATTCTCAATCGCCTTCGCCTCCGCTCTCGTGTGATTGGGATATATTGTAGGTTCTGGAGTCATTATCTCCAAAAAATCAGGAATCTCAGCGTAGGTGATTATTTGTTTACCTTCAACGAGGGCCGGGACGTAGTCCTGTCCGGTGGCCTTGATTAGTTCTCTTTTGTCATGGGCGCCTACGGCGTTGACTTTGTATTTGATCTTCTTGTAATCCATTATTTTTCGGACTTTGACGCACCAGTGGCTCCATGGTTCCTGGAAAAGTGTGAGCATGCGTCCTCTACGCCTTGATTTTCTCGACAAGTAGCATCTTGCCGAGAGTGGTTAACGTTACTTTCGTTTTTCCTCTCGAATGCCTCGTGGCTCTTGCGAGGCCTAGGTCAATTAACCCTCGGGCGTCTTCCGATCCGTGGATGTGGTAGCTCAGAAGTGGTTTCCCGTAATTGGTCAATTTGCTAAGTTCGTCGAGGCTGTCGACTTCACCACCCGCCTTGTCCAATGCACGGAGTATGCTCATCTTCACCTCCGACACCATCTCTGTATAGCTTAACTTCATTGGCGGGAGCATCACGCATTCATCCCCTTTACAGAAAAATGCTTTGAAACCGAGTATGAATGAGGTGACGGCTGCCGCGATGCAAATCATCTT
>JBEKPE010000018.1:0-22858 GCA_049521055.1 Bathyarchaeia archaeon | reverse complement strand
CGCCGCCTCTCTACAAGGAGCGGAACGACGTTGTTGAACTTATCAGGATTGGCATAGAGCCCGACTAAGTGTATCTTCGTTTACTACTGTAAGCGTTCGCGGTTACCAAGGCTTACATCATTGCGATGCGCGATCCATGCAGGAAGTAATAAAACATGAGTTTGATGGCAAAGTACGGTGGGCTTATTCTCATTCTGGTGTTAGTTGCGGGATTGGGGGTCGGATACGCGATTGGATATTTCCAGGGGCTTAACTCGGTTCCTGAATCTTCGACGCTGCTAGTCGACGCCGCGGGTACCCTTCAGGTGCCTTTCAACGCGATTGCTAACAACTTGATTCGCCCACAGTATCCTTCGCTTAGTTACAATTACCTCTTCGAGGGCAGCAGTTTGGCGGCCAACGAGATTACGCAAGCGAACAAATCGTTCGATATCTTTGCTTCTGCCGACTATCGCATAATACCCAAGCAACTAATTCCAAATCACGCTTCATGGTACATTGTTTTCGCTTCAAACTCGATGGCGATAATTTACACAAACCAAAGCCGATACGCCAGCCAGATCAATCAAAACAACTGGTATCAGATCATAACTCGCCCAGGAGTAATCGTTGGTGTCTCGAACAAAGACACTGATCCGAGTGGTTACAACGCAATTTTCATGCTACAACTAGCCGGACTCCAGCACTATCAAAACTCCAGTTACCTTTACCATCAAATCTACGACACGAAGAATGCGGCAAAGGAGCTGGTGATAGTCCCAACCGAAACATATCTTGATGCACAATTAGAGACGGGGGCAGTCGATTACGTCTTGTCGTACTCCTCGGAAGCGATTTCACATAAACTCCAGTACATCAATCCGGGATCTCAAGTCAACCTCTCAAACCTCACACTAGCAAACTCGTACGCAAGAGTTAACGCGACTGTTAATGGCAAGCAAGTGACCGGGGCGCCCATCCTCTACGACGTGACGATCCCATCCAATAGTCCAGACCAGAACATGGCCGCAAACTTCGTCAAAGCTCTACTCAGCCCAATGGGACAACAGATCCTACGCACGAGTGGCCTAACACCGCTGAATCCCCTCTACATTTACGATCAGCAGGCCGTCCCGACATCTGTAATTGATGCGATTAATCAAAACGGCGTATCGATCCAAGCAATCGATGAGAACGGCGTACCGACCGAACAAGCCACGACATAACAGCGCTGAACACAATCAGCCTCCAAATGGTCGCGGTGTACTTTGGCAGGTAGAGATCCTTGAGGGATCCCCTGTTCCGGCCTTTGGAAAGATTCTAGGCTATTGGGCATGCAAACTTATTGACGACGCATGCTTTACTAGAGGTTATGTTCCGGGGCATAGAAGAGTTGTCTGAGAAGCAATGCCGCTCTGGAACATTGTGCTCAGCGGATACCCGGCGTCAGGGAAGACTGTCCTAGCCCGACGGCTTATTTCTGAAAACCCGGAATTTGTGCGGCTCAACGTGGATGATTTAAGGAGCATGTACTTCGGAGCAGGCGAACCACCCAGAGACGAGGCATTTGTTTACCATACAATAACGGCTCTACGCGACTCAATACTTAGAAACCGACGGAGCGTGGTGATTGATTCTACCGCCCCTCTAAATTCCACACGCAGTATGCTTCTTAGCACGAAAGTTCAAGGGGTCACTAAACTGTTGGTTGTGATGGTTGTGAAAAAGAACGAGTTAGAAGGTCGAAACCGTCAACGTGGGACGGAGGGAGCTGTTACGGCATGGGATAAGGTCTGGGAGAACCCAGTAGGGCAGGTAACCATCGTGAATTTCAGAAACAACTCCCTAGCCGAATTCGAAACAAGCTACTACATTCTAACCGAACTTCTAGCCAGCAAGATTCATCCATTCAAACGCAAATTCCTCAAACACATCTATCCGAGAATCTGATCCCTAGTCGACCAATACTATGGCGGCGCACCACGATACCCACACGCCGGTTGGTTCTGGCAGAATAGCACTTTCTCCACCGAGAAATAGACGTGGGGGAGTTATCGTGATGCCGATAGGCGAACGAATTGTGTGTTGGATCAAGGCGCTATGAAGGTTTGACGGGCGATAGCCACCAATTTGACCCGTTGACGGAGAGTTTGAACATAGGATGACGCTTGAGGGTTTTACGGCAACTTGAAACGAAAGTTTACGCGTTTATTCTATTACATTTGGACTAAGTAATTTATACGAGCAACCCAAAGCGATGGTGATCTTCATGACTACGGACGTTGAATTCGACAGCAGAATCCATGACTTGGTTGAACAGGAAAACGAGTGTGATGTTCTCTTCAAGGATATCAAGAATGGTAACGGAGACAACTCTCTCCGCTATCTTACATTAAGAGATGCTTGCAAAGAGTTGAGAAAGGGGATAGTTAGAAGCGCCCTGTCGGCAGGATTAACGAGGGAGAGCATCAACATGAAGATCAAGGAAGCTAGAAACCAGACGATCGCCACGACCGCGAAGCAGACGAAGAAGAATCAGTAGAATCGACCGATCTCTTACGACGGGACTCGCCCTGGGTGTCCGGCTACGCCTCCGGGACTGAGGCCACGAATGATTCTTATATATTGACACGTGCGATTGGGAGTTTTCTCACATAAATCAAAGTTCGAGTTTCATTTCCCATGTACGCTTGAAACCTTGTCGGAGACAGAGTCTTCTACCCATGGGGCTTGCATGAAGCATAATCGCGGCATACCCATTCTTTTTGGACCAGTTGACCGCCTCGTCCACGATCCTAGAGGCCAGGCCTCGTACACGCCATTCAGGTTCCGTATACATAGAAAGAAGAAAGGGTTGAACCAAATGCTTTACCCCCGGCCGCGAAACGGTCGGTCGCAACCACACAATTCCCCCTGCGACTATATCTCCCCGGTTCGTTTCTGCGACCCATCCTACAACTCTACCAGTCTTCAACTTTGACCGCACCCAACCACGATAGACTCGACTTTCCTCAGCAAGTTTCGACGTACTTTTTCCACCAATATCGGTCCACATACCTTGGCGTTGACGAACGAGTACCTCGAGATCACGAAGAGATGCACGCCGAAGTTTGACGCGGCCTTTCGGTAGCCTACGGGTTTTCGGATCCACTTTGTCGAACCTAAGCTAAGGATGCGGATCAACGTCCGATTTATGACGTTGGATGACTCGGCAGGTTACAGTTCGCTGATAGCCGCGTTCGTGTGCGTATTTATCGCGGTTTCCGCGTCCAAAATTTGAACAGTGCGTTTCCTGGCGCGAGGGTATTTGGTTGCTATGCAGCCGGAACTGGGACTGCGAGTGTTTCTCTTGTAACCACGCATGCGACTGAGAGTTTTGTTGTTCCCACTTTGAGTGCGCGTTTTGCGGTTTCGAGGGCGTTGCTGTTCACGTAGATATCCAATATTGATTGGCCTGCCGTGATTCTGGCGGCTCGGCCGCTTGGTTTACCAAACGACCGACGCATACCCTCTTGTAACCTATCGGCGCCTGCGGTTGCGATCATGCGGTTCTCCCGCAAGATGACGTGCGGGTAAACCTTCAGATGTATCTTGTAACCAGTCTCTCCCAACGCATCGATGAGCACCTTGTTGGCGGCAACACGTGCAGCCTCAAGCGCATTATGTCGAATCTGGACTGGGGCTTGAGCGACAAGCGAGAATTTGTATTCGAATTTAGCTTTGAGATCGCCACTCATGAACCTTGAGATCTTTGAAGGGGGAGTTCCGTGAATGTACTTCAGCCTGGTGTACGGTTGGCCTTTTATCACTCTATAATTTCTGCCCTTCATGGCCCTAAACCTCTTGGAGAGTTTAGCGAGAATTGCGTTGGCTGTTACTTAAGGTTACGTCAGCTTTGCCGATGCCCTTCTGAACACGCCGAGAAGAAGGGACGCTTCCCGTCGAGTCATGAAAGAACGAGAGATAATGTTACGGAAGGAACGTTGGGCTAGGGGCTGCTTATGTCTCTGCATCCCACTTCGATTCACCAATCGGCCAAACTCTAGTTGCAGTCTCACTTTCATGGCCTTGGATGCCAACATTGGCCCACGTCGGACGGTGCGGGTTTGGAAGAGTTCGTAGAATATTATCGATGCCGCTGAAGCGATGTTTAGAACATTGTATTTGCGGCTCGCGGGGATCGTTACGATAAAATCGCATGTCTCAACCTCTTCGTTACTCAACCCAGAACTTTCTCGGCCAAAGAGAATTCCTACATTACCCTTGAAAGCCCCAACCCGCCGAGCGAGTTCGAAGGGTGTAACGGGTACACGTGCAAGGTTTGATTCGCTGGTAGCGGCCATGGCGCTTGTTCCGACCACGAGATCTAACCCTCTCACTCCCTGTTCCAGGGTCCTGACTTTTTTCGCTCGGGTGAGCACATCGTAGCCGTGCATCGCGAACGCTCTTGCTTCGACCGTCAGCGGTGTCTTCGAGTTCACTATGTACAAGTCGGAGAGATTGAAATTCTTCATTGAGCGCGCTACCGCGCCAATATTTCCCGCACTCTCCGGCTCAACCAAAACAACTCTCACATTCATCCAAACCAGATCCACGTCATCACTTGACTGCATTTACGACTATGTTGGATAAGGTAATGAATTCGGTTGGGGAGAGCTCGTAGACCCTTTTCTCGGTGAAGTCGACTTCAGAAAGAATTTTCTCCTTAATGGTAGGGTATTTGGCGGTTAGGTATCTGGAGAGGACGCCCCGTAGTTTCCGGCGTCGCTGAGTGAACAAGTCCCGAACTAAGTTTTCGAATGTTTTCTGGTCCAGTACCGGTATGGGAGGAGGGGTTGGCCTGATTGTAACTAAGGCAGAATCAACCCTAGGCTTGGGGTAGAAAGAGGATGCCGGGACGTTCGTCACGTATTCGGCTCGTGCCCTAGTTTGTAGCATAACAGAGAGCCTCCCATACTCCCGAGAGCCATTCGGCGCGGTCAACCTCCTAACAAAATCCTCCTGCAACAGCAGACTAGCCAATTCGAACCCGCTACTCAGGATGTGGAGCGTAAGCTTCGATGAGATATTGTAGGGCGGGCTCGAGACGACTTTGGCACCGGCCGGAATTTGGATCTCCAGCGCATCGCCCTGAATTACTTCGACATTGGGGCTGTTCGCGAATTTATCGGCCAGATACTTAGCGAGAGTTCGATCCTTTTCGATAGCGACCAGGTGACCGACTCTGGATGCGAGAGCGGTGGTGAGGAAGCCGAGGCCGGAGCCCACCTCGACGACCGTGTCCCTGCCCGATAACTCAGCTTTGTCAATGAGTGTGTCGCGAATCTGTTTGTCGAGGAGAAAGTGTTGACCAAACCGTTTCAGTGGAGGTATGCCTAGCTCATCGAGCTCGCGACGGACCCAACCCAACATTCAATCCTCGGTTCTGTATAGTTGTCGTCAATGAAAAGTACTGTAAAGAACCGTCGGATAAGCCATTTAGCCATATCCCTCCATTCTGCCGTTTATGGTATACTATCCGACTGCCAATGAGGTTATCGAGGCAAACAAAATCGCGTTGAAGATGACGAGAGACAAGCACCCGCATAAGTTGACTGGTTCAGCAAAGGGGATTCAACATCTGATTGATGACATTGGTAGAGACGAAAGCAAGGGCTTGACGTACCAAGCGGCACGATTCTTGAAACAGCTTGTCAATTACCACCCATTTGACGGGGGGAACCATCGAACCAGCTACTTAGTCACTCTGCTATTTCTGACGCGTAACGGGCAGGTGCTTAAGCGTCAACAGCCGAACGTGGAAGATGACTTTCTCAAAGATGTGCAGGCAAAGCCGATCGAGGAAGTTAAGGAATGGATTCAGCAGTATATGGTAAAATGAAACCGCTTCTCATAAGACATTTAAGTGAAAATAGATGATTATCTCGCGTGCGTGGTGGAAAGTTAATGTCTGACATAGAACTATTGCAGAAGCTGGCAGAGGAACATCTGGAAACTCTGAAATTGCTTGCTAAGAACGGAAACCACAAAGCCGACTAATCATTCGCCTTTTTCGTGCACGCGTTTTGTATTAGTGTTAGCCCCTTGTCTTTTACCATTGACTTGTATTCCTGCCTCCTCTAGGTGTTCGTCCTATTTTGCAGGGTAAACCATTCGACAACGACTATGCAGCACCCGATCCTCGTATTATTAGAGAATTGATTTCGGACTGGGATATTAGACGGTTAGGAATTTTGAGATATCCGTTTGACCGGTCGGTTTCATCAAATCCGATACCCTAACGCCCACCCTTCGGAGTACAGCGTCAGGCATGGACTGAAGGAACTCCTCGATCAACTCTTTTGATGCAGCTCCGATTACTGAGGCGTCAGAGGTTGAGGTTTCTAGCGTCGTAGATTTGCTGTGCATGCTCAAGTCGGTGAGTATGGCGATGATCGCGACGGATCGACAAGTCATTCCGTTTGCTTTGGTCTTCTCCGCCACACTGTTCACTAAATCTTCTAGGAGCGGGAGAATCTCCTCAGGCTTTCGAGTGTTCTGTTTGAGGGTGGCGATGCGACTGAATTGAGTTGGTTGCTCTCTCTCCTTAACGGGTTCATCATTTTCTCCCCGTGAGGCTTGGTAGAGGTAGCTTCCGAGGCTTTTGCCGAATATTTCCACGAGAACGGTTGGGGCTAGGGCTGAGAGTTCAGCTATGGTCGAAACATTCAGTTGAGTTAGCCTTTCTTCGGCTTTTACTCCAACGCCTGGGATCCTACCTACCGGCAAGGGAGAAAGAAAGTCTTTGACCTCTTCCGGTTTCACGACGGTGAGCCCGTCCGGCTTTGTTTGATCTGAGGCTATCTTTGCTACGACCTTATTCGGTCCAACTCCCACCGAACAGGTGATGTGTTCTTCGGTTAACAGTTGATTCTTTATTTCGCGAGCTGTGTCGCGGGCTGCGTCGTAATTTAGTCTCATTCTATCTGAGATGTCTAGGAAGGCTTCGTCTATGCTCATCTTTTCGTAAGCGTCGCCGTGGGCTCGGAGAATCTCCATAACCCTTCCTGAGACTTGCTCATAGTACGGGCGATTCATTGGAAGGAAAGCTGAGTCTACTGATTCTAGCAATTTTCGTGCGCGTACGATGGGGATTCCGGCTTTCACGCCGTATTTTCTGGCTAGATAGTTGGAGGTGCTGACCGCTCCGCTTTCCTCCGTTCGTCCGGAGTACACGCATACGACGACAGGCTTGCCCCGAATGTTCGGGTTGGCGTTTTCTTCGCATTGGGCGTAGAAGTAGTCGAGGTCGACATGCATGACTACCCTTGGGGGCAACGGGGGAGGCTCTCTAGAGGGCTCGGGAGAAGATGCGGTACTTTTCTCCTCCGCCCAGCTCGTCCAATATTCGCTTCGCTATGACCTTGATCGGGTCGCCCACGCTCGTGCGGTCTTTGAGGTCTTTGAAGCTGGTGAAGGGTTTCTTTTCTCGAGCGTTGATTATTTGCCACATAGATTTCTTCCCGATTCCGGGCAGCAGTTCCAAGGCGTGCATGCGCGGGGTGATGGCTTGGGAGTTGTTGAAGAACGCCACGAACCGTTGTTCTTGATTTGCGATTAGTTCTTCGAGTACCGAGAGGACTTCGGCTTTGGCGTTGGCTGTGAGGTCGTTGAACCCGATTCTTCCGATGATTCGATTGATCTTCTCGCGCCGGTCCTTGCCGATGTAAACGCGCTCGTGAAGGTTAACCTGCGTGCCAGCGCGAACTTCCGCTTCGAGCAAGGTGAAGTAGGTCTCGCCCACAACCTGGACGGTTGGAAGGGCTAGGTGTCGGGGTTTGTCTGTGGCTGGCCTGCCGTACTGCAAGTAGTCGAGCACGTAGGCGTACTCTTCGTACAGCCTGGGAGGAAGCCCATATTCAGATGGTCCGCCGGATGATGATCTGAACCTTGAGGAACTTGAACTCATACTTCCCCCGTATTCTGAACTTCTTGTACTCTCACTCATCTTTCATGTCTCCAGAAGTAGACGCGTTTTTTCGCGCTTTATGGGAGCCAGCAGAGGATTGGCCTGTGTGCCCTCTCAGTAGTAGTGCTTCGGGAAAGATGGCCTAGGGCGGGCAAGGTTCAGCATATCCACCTAAAATGGTGGTTTCGGGGGGAAAAAAGCTTACTGTCCCATCCCTGATAGGGCGGGTCGGGTGCCTAAGCTTCCCCGTACTGTGTCCGACACTTACGCCACAACTGTCAGACACTTACCGCTCGGTGACCCTAGTCTTCCCTGTATCGCACCCGTTGCTGGATGAGGCGACAGATTTGTGCGATGCTTCATTTTGTTTCAAGATTGAAAAACGCGTGACAAACTACTTGCGTGATTTTGGACATACACCTTACCCTCCAAATAATCGGAACCTGTAAATTCTAAGGTATTGTAGACATCGCGAGGAGGCGTTCAGATGCCGAACCAGACTGAAACCACTTTTTCCGCGTACCACGTGCTTATGGATACTCTGATTACAGGCATCTATGAGCGCTTAGCGGGTGCAACATCGAAGCGCGTTGCCGACCAATTCATGATGACTACTGCGACCAGAGTGGCTGAGAAGCTTGTTGGAGACTCGCCCGACCCCGTTGAGGCGATGCGCGCAATCCTGCTGTCCAACAATTGTCAGATTGATAAGACAAAAACTGATGACTCGACGGATTGGAATGTCATTTGCCCGTTCGCCCAATCCGTACATCCTAAGATACCCAGCGACACAATCTGCCCGCTCGCCCTGCTATTCTTAGGCGCAGTTCAGTTAAAAGAACGGCAATCAGAGCTGGTCATAAACAGCCTCACCGCAGAAGGTAGCAAGTTCACGATCAAACACAAAAGCTAGCACGAAACCACATTGGGTCTCCGCAACAAGGAAAAGATGAAACAGACGCCTTTACGTTACCGTTCGATAGCCTAGTCTTCCCTGTACCCCTTAACGAGTTTGAGAATATCCTCTAGCTGAGTAGCGCTGATTATTCTACCCTTGACGGTAAGTATCGTGCGAAGCTCTTCCACGTACTGCGGCATCGTGTTAACGATCTGAATAGCATCCTTCCGGTCAAGCTGAAACTTCTCACCAAGCTCCCGAACCAATTTCTCAGCCTTCGGAGCGGGAATCTTGGCAAACTTCGAGGCGTAGTCGAGAGTGCGCCTTTGGAATTCACCGAGCTCGTCTTCCTTCGCCTTTTCCAATGTCTTCCTAGCTTCAGCCGTAGTTGTAGGTTTTGAATCGATAATTTTTCTTGGCAAGGTGGTCGCTCAGCGTAGGGGTGTTATGTGTTCTGGGCGAGCGATTATCTGCTTGGTTTGCTTGCCCATCTCGACGTGAACGACGTACGATTTGCCGCGTTTCTCGTGAATTACACCAACTCGCCCATGGTACCGTCTATGCGGCATTCCTTTGTGAACAGCAGAATCGAGCATTATCGTCACCTTCTCTCCCGGCTCGTATACCCTCAATATCCTGCTCAACCCGAGCTTGCCTCTCTCGCGAGGGTGCTTATGGAAAAGGGACCTTGTCCTTGACCGATAACCCTTCGAACGCCTAACCATACAGCATAACCTGAATTTCGTTAGCAAACTATCCGCGGCTAATTAACCTACAGGTGGGGATCGCCGAACTAAGTTTCCTGTGCAAGTATCTTCAAGAAAATTTCAGGTACCCCGAGTTCTCATGGACGATCAAACACGGTTCTGGATAGCGCAAGAGGTAGCCGATACGAAGTTCACAGCCGATCTAAGACCACTATTCAAACTAGGAAAAGCGATTGCAGACAAACAACCTAAGACCCTAATAACGGATGGTGCACCGAATTTCCATGAGGCGTACACGAAAGAGTTCTGGACACGCGCCAACGGAACAGAACATATCCGAGAAATTCGTATGGATGGTATGATTCACAACAATAAGATGGAACGGTTCAATGGGGAAATCCGTGATCGGGAACGAGTTATGAGAACTCTAGAGATACCGGACACGCCGATCTTGACAGGTATGAGAATCTACCATAACTTTGTTCGCCCACACATGGCATTGAAAGGTAAGACGCCTGCTGAGAAAGCGGGTATTCAAGTTGAGGGGAAAGACAAATGACTAACGATTATACAAAATGCTTCGAAGAAGAATGACTTGCGACCTAGAATGGTTTAGTCCCTATGTCACTACACTGATAGTTGCGAGTGCTGCGCTTCTCGTTGCTGCCCACGACCACACATAACCGTTTTTGATTCATGCAAACAAGGGGAACCCGTAAGAGCGATGGATACATACATCTATCTTGGTGATGAATTGTGTTCTCGCGACTCTACGACCTGCGAAAGCCCACTCTACGAAATTTTATTGTAAGGTATTGTGTCGGATTGACTTTTGTTACTTGCCTTTCCACGCTTGTTGTGTACGCGGTTCATGGATGGACTTGGGATTCAAAATTTGCGGGAGGAAGAATTACATTGACTGTGCCCGAGTTTGTAACTGTCATAGTGCTACTCACACTGGTTGTTGGCATATGTATTGACGTGTGGAGAAGCCGGAATCCAACCAAACGAAAGTAAACAGCCCTCCATACCAAACGGCAATGACGCGTTACCCTAAATTTTCACCGCTAACGCGTTACCCAGCGTCTAGACTCTAGTTACGTTGTTGCCGACAAACTTGAGCAGAGTACTCAAGTTCAAGAATCGGTCATAGCAATCAAGCGTGAAATTGAGAATGTTTTGGGCAAATATGGAGGCGTTCACTAGACTTAGCTATCCAAAGACAAGTGGCTAACTCTGATTCAGAACGCTTCGAGAAATTCATGAAACACTTTGCAGGACGCGGATGTATCACAACTGCGACATCGGTGCAGCACGCCAAAAGCACTTTTCGTTTTTCTACCCATTACATTAAATAGCCTTTACTTGCTTCTAGTGGTTTGTGGCGTCTACGGTTCAAAGATTCAGCCTCATTGCCGTTGCGATCCTTTCAATGTTGGTGCTCACGATTGTAGGAGCAACTTTTCTGTCACCAGCGTACGCATGTACCTTTAGCAGTTCCCTTCCCTCACCGACCATAACGCAGGGAACTTCCAGCGTAACGATTACTGGAACGGATACTTGCGACGCTACAGGAAGTAATATCGATGCTAACCTCTATCAGGGTACATGTCCCATCAGCGGTCCCCTCGTTTCCAGCGCGAACACAGCAACTGTTAGCGGTGGTGGTTTCACATTTAATTACCCTACTTCTTCGCTCAACCAGGGTTCATATTGCTTCTATGTGTTCTCAGTTCTTACTCTGACTCTCAATAATTCTGATCCGCTCACAGTGACTTCGGCTGCTCCTATCCCCGAGTATCCGTTAGGCTTAGCCCTTCTAGCCCTATTCATGGTTCTAGCCTACAGCGTCATCCGACGAAAAACCCGAACGTAAACCTCTCAAGTCACTAATCGAAGACTGACTTTACTGAGAATGAGCCGCGAGTTAACGGTGGACAAAATTCTAGTCCTAATCTTAAATGAGCCGTTATCTTAACAGAACCCCGTTATCAACCGACTGGTAACAGCTCAAAGATTTTCATTCATCAACCGACAACGTAACGTTACCTGTAAGAAGGTAACGGCAAGTTAGCGTCTGCTGGACGTGGCTGTAAAGTCTCGTCTGCGGCTCTGGGTGCTCAACGGAAGAAAAAGTCAGACAACGAACTAATCCATACTTCTTTGCAAAAGCTTTTCAGCAATTCAAGTGTGTCCCCTACATTAGAACTAACCTTGCGTAGAGTAGTTACGAAGGATGATATCGCTACTCTTCAAATAACGGCAAGTCTTACAAGCAGAGCAAGGATAGTTGAGCACACAACTGATTCACTGCTTGGACTTACGCAGCCCCCCGTAGTTCCCACTGAACCAGACGATTATCTTAGCCAAGTTGTTAAGTACATTCCCGCCGAGATTGTGACAGCATATGTAGCGATTGATGGAATTCTGCGGTCCGCGGTCGGCATTTCAACCTATACGGGGTGGATTGTTTTTGCAGCTCTACTCATTTTGACCCCGATATACACTTGGTATTTCACGAAATTGAAAGACTGGCCTCCTCCCTACGCTCAAGTCACAATTTCAACCACGGCATTCGTAATATGGGTCCTTGCGCTAGGCGGACCTTTCAAAGAACTGACATGGTACAATTCGGCTTATGGGTCGATTGGGCTGATCCTCTTCACATTAGTCGCACCCATACTCGGTGCGAAGAAACGCCATAAGAGTTGACTGGCGAAGCATTTGCGACAAAGAGCTAGCTCAACCTTGGCTGTCAAAAATCGGTTGATTCTAGCTACGGAATCTCGACTCAATGTACGTGCGCCACTTCTGCTTCCACCCAAAGACGGTTAACAGACGTTTGCGGATTTCCTCATTATTCCTTCCAAGAGCTTTATCGATGAACGCATCAATCTCAATAGGTAGGCGTTCAAACCAACTGATATCATCATTCATGCGGGAAAAATGAATGCCATTAATTACGGCTACTTTTGCTCAACTGTTGGCTTCGGTAGTTGATGTTCTATACGGAATCTTCGTTGAGAAGTTCTATGTTAGCTGGACCAGCGTCATACTCAATGCCGTGAACTTCATAATCGCATTGGCCGCAATAACGCTTCCAACTGAAGTATTCATAGTCCTAGCAATCTACGCCTTCCTAGGAGCTATCGCCGCGTCCAAGGCCGCGAAGGGCCTCTACGTTCTCTTCGGCGCAAAAACATACGGTTGCTTGATGCTAGTTCTTTCTCTCAATGAATTTGGACACCTCGGATGGGCTCAGTACGTCGGTAACATGGTTAATGGTTGGTTCGGTACTCCAAGCGGGGAAATAGTCTTTGGATGGATTGTTCTTGCATTAATCGTCCATCTTATGGGCGCAATCGTAGCCCACAACAGCTCAACAAAAGCAAAGGCAAAACCAAACATTCAGAAGATCATTCAACAAAAGCGCCAACAGAGAACAGGGTGACGGATATTGCGACTATATTGATCGTTGCTCTGTGCCGCATTTGTTACAGAATTTTGAACCAAGTGGCAGCTGGTTACCGCATTCTAAACAGAACTGTTTGTCACTAATTTTACTGCTACCCTTGCTTGGCGTTGTCTCTACTTGCTGGACTCGCCGCTCAACAGATTTATTTCTTTTGCTGAATGGACCAAACCAAATGACGAAAATTATCACTGCGGCTATCGCAAAACTCCATAACAGTAAGACATAGAGGTTCGTAAAGCCGCTCTGTTCCAGTTGGTACATGAAGTTTGAAGTTTGAACCGTCGAAGTCCCTTGCTTAGTGGTTGCTGCTGATACTGCTTGACTCTGCTGTAAAGCATCGTCTGCTGACTTGCCCGTTACCGTTCAGAACTCACATGGTTTTGAACGGTCTGGTGGCGTAAAACGGCTAACATCCTACAACTCGGTAGATTTTTCTCGATTCTCGGCGTCATTCTCTTAGTCTTTGGTTTTCCCCTTATCTTTTGGTTTCCCTTGATCTTTGGAATGACTCTTGGCTGGCTTGGTGCTGTCGTTCCTCTTGTTGGACTCACTTTGATTCTTCTCACTGATGAGGAAACTCTCAAGAACAGGAATGAAGAAAACGAAACTAAGCGATAAAGCAGCAGCACCCAGTCTTAGATTCGTTTCATCCGTCGCAACTTGGTCTGTGAACGACTGAGGTTGCAATGGAGGGAATCGGTAATTGTAGGTTTTCACCTGATCGCTTACGGCAGCATATATGTTACCAATAGCACTGAGTGGGAGAGCTTGAACGCGCGGAAGCAGAACGGGCCCCGTAAAGTTGATTGGTTGTAGGAACGCGGCTTCTCCCTCAGCTTGCCATACTCCTTGTCCCTTTGGTTGTAAGATTGGAATTGTCACAGAAGAAGTCGTCCATCCAATCGCTTGATACTCAAGCACGATGGCGAAAAAGAGGCTAAAAAAGTCCGATCTGTTTACGTTAGATATTGTAGCACTGATGTGAATTGGGTTATCAACGCCGACTGAGTAATCTCTGGCAGTTGTGAACACTATTAGAGCATAGTACCTAACAGGTGGATAGTTGGGTATTGCAAGCGGGTATGTTCCACCTATTGTCGTTTCTCTAGGCCAAAGTGTTCGACCGTACCAAGTATGAGGTATGCTCAAAGGAATCATTGGCCAGAGGATCATTGCAACGATCACGATTGCTGCAATCTTCTTTCTTGTCCATAACCAGTTTGCGAACGGATTCCTGATTCCGGCCATTGCCTTGACTCCTTGACGGTTGTTAGTGTCGAGCTATTTCTAACTTAAGCAGTTTTCTTAGCAACTCAAGGTCGTGTTCGCATCCGTCAATTATTGCTTTCAATCCGATCTTGCGTATGCGATGTAAGAGTACCGTGTAGTCCTTGAGGCGATCTCCTTGCAAGTAGGCTTCCAGAATCTTGCGTTCTGATCGACCAAGTATCTCTTTTCTGACCATTCTCTCACGTACGACAATATTGTCGTAAGGCTTATATTAGACTTATGCATTACAATATTGTCGTAGTGATTTGCAATGCAAACCGCCGTTCTGTCCCGTGAAGAAAAAGGTCGAATGATTGCTGAGAAATCACACCAGATTCAACGCATGGACGACCGCTTCTACAAGGTAGCTTCTCAGAACGGGCATGGAATGTACGATGTTATCAAGCGGGAGAACGGTTCTTGGCTTTGCAATTGCCTTGACTTTCACTATCGCGCCCTTGAGAAACATGAGATCGTCCGATGCAAGCACATATGGGGCGTGGAACTAAGCCTCAAAATCAGAGAACATGTCCAAGCTAGAGTTATTGCGCCGTTACCTGATGTTCGGGTATGCCTCTAATGCAAATCTGAAACAGTCAAAAAAGACGTATTACGGAAGAACAAGTACGGTGACATTCAGAAGTTCAGATGCCTAAGTTGTGGTAGGTACTTCACAATCAATGTGGGCTTTGAACGGATGAGACATAATCCGCAAGCCATTACGACAGCGATGCAAATGTATTTCTCAGGAGAGAGCCTCCGAAACACCGCTAAGACACTTCGCTTAATTGGTGCTCAAGTAAGCCACCAAACCGTTTACAACTGGATAGAGAAATACACGGCACTGATGGAGAAGTACCTCGACAAAATCACGCCCCAAGTTTCTGACACATGGAGAGCAGACGAACTATTCCTGAAAGTCAAGGGCAACATGAAGTACCTCTATGCTCTCATGGACGATCAGACACGATTCTGGATAGCACAGGAAGTTGCTGACACAAAATTCACGGCTGACCTACGCCCACTATTCCAAAAAGGCAAGGAAATCGCTGAGAAGAATCCTAAGACACTCATAACGGATGGTGCACCGAACTTTCACGAAGCATTCAAAGACGAATTTTGGACTCAGAAGCTAGAGACTCGTCCTGAACATATCCGCGATATACGCATGGACGGAACGGTTCACAATAACAAGATGGAACGCATGAACGGAGAAATTAGGGACAGAGAACGAGTGATGAGAACATTAGAGAAAGGGGACAGCCCAATTCTAGAAGGTTATCAGATTTTCCACAACTACATTCGCCCGCACATGGCCCTCAAAGGGCGAACGCCAGCGGAGGCGGCAGGTATCACAGTAGAGGGCGAGAATAAGTGGTTGACGCTTATTCAGAACGCAAAGAAACAGGTCGCAAATTGATTTTCTTCTCGTAACCGTTATATTCTCTCGCAAGCGAGGTCATGTTTGGGTTCGTAAGTTGGGCCGAGTACGGGTCACGGCAGCTGTGATCTTACTTGTGCTCGTGATGCTTCTTGCGGTTAATGCGGCATCGGTCTGGGCGGACACATTCAACCCTAACCCGCCGGTGGCAGGACAGGTTTTCACCATAAGCGGAACCTCCGTCGGCGCCGCTACTAGTTGGGCGGTGTCCTCAACTTGTGGTAGTGGCACCGTCTATGCTTCTGGAGCCGACTCTTTCCCAGGGCTGTTTACTGACAATATACCGTCTCTTCATGCTGGCACCTACTATTTCTTCCATGATGGTGACCCGACGGATTGCCTTGGTTCTGGCTCTGGGGGGTTTACGGTTCAGCAGGCTAGTCCAACTACCACGGTTACCTGCCTTGCGTCTACGCTTAATGTGGGCTCCCAGACAACTTGTACGGCGACGGTTTCTGGTTCCGCTTTCGGCCCCTCTACAGTTGATGGTGATACGGTTTCATGGTCTGACGCAGGTAGCGTCTCCTTCTCCTCCCCAACGTGCACCATGTCAGGGGGAAGCTGTTCGGTTACGGTTACGGGAACGGGAGCGGGTTCGGCTACCGTGACAGGTTCCTTCTCTGGCGATGGAGATAATAACCCAAGCTCAGGCACATTCCCCCTAACCATAAACGCCACCACCCCAATCCCAGAATACCCGGTAGGACTACCACTACTAGCAATCCTAACCGTAATCGCGTACGGACTAGTTAGACGCAGAACAAGAAACTAACTAGCTAAGCCACTACAGCAGACGATTTTTGACACAAGAAAGAAGCAGACGCTAACTTGACGTTACCTGTAAGAAGGTAACGTTACGTTGTCGGTTGACGGGTTAAATTCCTGAGGCTGTTACCAATCGGTTGATTGTAAACTCCGTGCTGAGTAAGTTCTAGAGTACCCGTGACAGTTCTGGATTCACGCGTCCATTTGGAAAGACGGTCACAGTAAACGAATGAGTTACCGAATATTCATCAACAGCAGTTCCCCGAAACACATGACCGCCTGCTGGTTGCTGTACGATATCGATAAATTCCCAACTTCGTAAAGGCATTCCCATATTCTCCGTTACCCAATTAACGACAATTCGAAAGGTTTCTGTGCCAATGCCGCTGGTAGTTCTGCCAGCAGGGTAGGGCGAGAAATCTCTACTTCTTTCAACTCGACCTTCATCGACTACTCTGGCATGCTCAGCATCTGTAACAATCTGTATGGTTCCGCTCACTGTTGGAACGAATGTGTCAAGTTTACTTTTCAGCCCAGCAGCAACATCTCTGAACCACAAAACAAGCCCCATAGTTGTCAGAAACTGAGCGGTGGACAGAGCGGGGTTACTTGTTTGGAATTGTGACGCAACAGAGATTATAGATGAACAAGAGAGGGCGACTAGACCTGTTCTGATTAGAAATTCCTCGGAATGCCATGTAATACTTGTGATACGTACCTTTCTTTGATGCGTTCTAAGAATCAAGTAGAGGACAGATATGATTCCGATAACAAACCACACTACTACATCAATGACGTATAGCGAAGCGAAAAACTCGAAGAGACCCAAGGTCAATCCCAAAATTGTTGGGCTAGAAAACCAACAACCAACGCTGCTAATGCGGCCCAAACAACATTCTGACCAAGTAGAGCGTAGACGGCCACCCCAGCTACCAGTGCTCCTATTATGAAGTGGTTTCTTCGACGTTCCGCCTTGTTGGAGGACAACCGTTTTGCCTCTTCGCTGTGTTCACCTCCACGCACCTTTAACACTGTTGCAAAAATCAGGTAACGTAATGTCTACCTTTGGTAGGCCCTGTAATTCTTGTTGTAACAATTCGTTTGGTAGCCCCGTCTTATATGCTGTCCTTGCATTCTAGTCCATTATGACCTTTTTTGATTACTTCGGGATTCTTGTTGCCGTAATTTTCGGCATACTTTCAATTTATATTGCTTGGAGAATTGAGACCCTTATTCACGAGATAAGGCGAAGTGAGATTGACGAGAAACTAGGTGCTGTCATTAAGATCGAGAGTGAAGTCCTCACTTGGAAGAAACTAGGCATTGACCCAGCGGCTAGAACCGCTGTTTTGATGGCTGATGTGTCAGCAATCGGTAGAATCATGAAATCGATGGACAAATATCAAAAGGCTATACTAGGAAACGCATTACGTACCACGATTGATAATATGAAGAAAGAAAAATTCGACGAACAAGCGAAGCTGCTGGAGATGACCCTGAGTGCTTTCTAAGAATGATTCTTAGCATTTTGGATTATCGTTAGCCACTTGTCTTTCCCCTTAACTTCTATGCCCGCTTTCTCAGCAGGAGTTTTCCCTTTCAACGCCATGTGTGGTCGAATGAAGTTATGGTAAATCCTCATACCAGTTAAGATTGGCGTGTCTGCTATCTCTAGAGTTCGCATAACGCGTTCCCGATCACGAATTTCCCCGTTGAATCTCTCCATCTTATTATTGTGAACACTTCCCGCCATTCGTATTTCCCTGATATGTTCGGTTCCGTTGCCGCGTGTCCAGAACTCTTTCGTGTACGCTTCGTGAAAGTTCGGTGCGCCATCGGTTATCAAGGTCTTTGGTTGTTTGTCTGCAATCGCTTTTCCTAGCTTGAATAGTGGTCTTAGGTCGGCTGTGAATTTTGTGTCAGCTACCTCTTGTGCTATCCAGAACCGTGTTTGGTCGTCCATGAGGGCGTATAGGTATTTGAGGTTCCCTTTCACTTTCAGGAACACTTCATCCGCACGCCAAGTATCACTGACATTTGGCGTGATCTTGTCCAAGTATTTCTCCATTAGAGCGAAGTACTTCTTTATCCACATGAAAACCGTCTTGTAGCTTACTTGAACTCCAAGAAGCTGCAATGATCTAGCTGTATTCCGAAGGCTCTCTCCGCTAAAGTACAATTGCATACTCGTCGTTATTGCCTGTGGGCTGTGTTTCATTCGTTCAAAGCCGATATTCACGCTAAAAGTGCGCTTGCAATCAACACAAAGGAACCGCTGTATGTCACCGTACTTGTTGTGTCTGATTCCGAATCTTTTCAGTTCCTTGTCTGAGTGGCAGTAGATGCAGGCAGTAATTTCGACAGGTTGAATGACTACGTTTTCTCTTACCTTTTCTCGTAGCTGCTCGCGTATCTGACAGGCTATGATGTGCTTGCATCGATGGATTTGGTGAAGCTCCAAGACTCGATAGTGAAAGTCTAAGCAGTTACATAGCCAATAACCGCTTTCCCTCTTAACTACATCATACATACCATCCCCGCGTTGGGAAGCAACTTTGTAGTGACTTTCATCCATCTGCTGAATCTGGCTCGGATTCTCAGCAATTAGCCGCCCCTTTTCTTCACGGGAAAGAACCGCTTGCATCACACTTTTCCTCTGTTACGATATAGTAACGCAACCTAAATATAAGGCTTGTTACCATATCGTAATCCGAGGCATCTTGGTACGCAAAGAAATTCTCGGAGCAGGTGAACGCAAAATCCTAGAAGCATACTTGAAGGGGGAACGACTGAAAGGCTACAACGTCCTGCTATGGCGAATCCGTCAGTTAGGCCTGAAAGCTATCGTTGAAGGTTGCGAACGGGACATAATACTCTTGAAAAAACTAATGCACCAGCAAGCATCACAGAACTAATGGCTTTGTTGCCGTTTTGACAAAGTTCAACATAGCACTAGGCATCGCTTGCCTAGTAATCATTGGTTTAGCGATTTGCATTCTTCCTCGGAATGCTCTAGTGCTACTCACGCAGTATCAAAATTCGGAACACTCAAACCTATCCAATTCTGTGCGGTCACTAGACGATGTCACTTGCGATCTGGTTCTGACAACTCAAGGTCCATTTAGTGCCCTAAATCCAATAACGGCGACAATCCAAGTCATAACGGATAGTCAATTGCAAAATGAATTAAATTTCAGTTATGTTTCGGTGTTTTTGTTCGGAGCTAGAGCATTCCCTCAAAACGTATCTAACTCAGAGTACGGTCTCGTGAACATTTTGCTCCATTCTACCAAAGCGATAAACGGATGGAATGGGTCGGTTCAAGTCGTTTATATGGCCTCTGGAAATTTTGACTTAAGCGTCAACCTTCTGGACTGGAAAATGCAAGCAATTGTCGAAGTGCCTTTCTTCGATGCTATTACCGTAGGCTCTCAAGACCTCACTTTCACATACGTAACGGGTATAACTTTGCTTTCTCTGGAACTTGTAATAATTGCTGTGATGCTACTCGATCTCAGAACAAAGAACGGACATGATGCCCAACATGAGTATTCCGAGACTAAGGTATGGAAGGTCTCCCGAAAAGGCATATACTGCATCAGGAAAGTACGGAAAAAGCCAAGGCAAGACAACGATCTCAAGCGGAAAGAATAACAGTAAAGTTGCGATGAAAACTCTCCAGATTCCACCAAACCAAATAAGGAAACTTTTCGTTCACCTTGAGCTTCTAGCCCGTCGTTCCGCCTTCAATTGAACGAAGACGGAAATCGAATTTTTACCGTCCATCAACCGAACGGTAACAGTCGAATTCTATCCTGCTTTCAACCGAAGAGGTAACGTTACCTTCTTACAGGTAACGTTACGTTGTCGGTTGACGGGCCGAAATTCTTGGGGCTGTTACCAATCGGTTGATAACTTGGCGGCTTAGTCGCGTTTTGTGCCTTTCGGGATAACTTCGGCTGTTACTACATCTTTGACATGAATGGGGGGCTCGTTGATTGCTCTATCCGATTTTTGCGATTTCCATCGTAACCATTTCAACGTACACAGCGTAGATGGAGATAAAACTCGTGCCATGCCTAACTTATGAATACGAATCAGGTCACGATCACAGGTTACGAAATAATTACAATCACTTCCCCAAGCGATATGAATTGCATCAGGAGTTGCCATCCCATAGTCTTCAACTAATGCCTCAATCATTTCTGTGTCCAATCTTATGGTGTAACTCTTGACTTTTATTTCCTCAAGCAATTTGTAGAAGAGATCAATGTTACCTTGTAGGTCTCTGATTTCGTCCTTTGTCAGTTCGTATTGTTGTCGCAAATTAAAGAAATAGACGAGGCTTTGACCGTCTCTAAGCATCTTGTTGGCAATTATGTTGTCACGCATCACCTGAAACAGTTCTGAGTAAGCAAAATCTGTGGTTTCAAATTCGAGGTCAACAAAGGCATGTTTCTTGATGAGTTTCAAAAGATCGAGTGAAGCCCTAACCCTCGGTAATGCAGTTGCAAGCTGCTCATCACTCGCCGTTCGATAAAGTGCCCAATGACTAAGAATATTCGTGTCAAGGTATGCATATCGTCGATCAGATGGCTTACGACTTACCAAAGATCATTTCCATAAGACTCTTCTTTGGTTTTCTGCGTCTGAGCTTGCGTTTATACGGGTGGCGGACGTGCCTCGTTCTAGCCAAACTAGAGCCTCAGGAAGCTAATTACTTCACTGTCAATAAAAAACCGTTAGTCGTTAGCTTTGCTGGCATTTTGAATCAGTGTTAACCACTGGTTCTGTTACTTTGTAGGGGCTTGTTTCGGGGTGTTACCTGTCGGGGCTTAGGGTATCGGGTATTTCTAAGGTTCTCATAACTCGTTCTCTGTCACGTATTTCTCCGTTGAAGCGTTCCATCTTATTGTTGTGAACACTTCCCGCCATTCGAATTTCTCTGATGTGTTCGGTTCCGTTACCGCGTGTCCAGAACTCTTTCGTGTACGCTTCATGGAAGTTCGGCGCACCATCAGTTATCAGCGTCTTAGGTTGCTTGTCTGCAATCGCCTTTCCTAACTTGAATAGAGGTCTTAGATCGGCTGTGAATTTCGTGTCAGCAACTTCTTGAGCTATCCAGAAACGTGTTTGATCGTCCATGAGAGCGTAGAGATACTTGAGGTTCCCTTTCACTTTCAGGAACACTTCATCCGCACGCCAAGTATCGCTGACATTCGGTGTGATCTTGTCGAGATACTTCTCCATTAGTGCAGAGTATTTCTTTATCCACATGAAAACCGTCTTGTAACTTACTTGAACTCCAAGAAGCTGCAACGATCTAGCAGTATTCCGTAGACTCTCACCTGAAAAGTAGAGTTGCATCGCGGCAGTGATTCCCTGTGGGCTATGCTTCATGCGTTCAAAGCCGACATTCACACTGAAAGTTCTCTCACAGTCAGCGCATAGGAATCGCTGTAGATCGCCGTATTTGTTGTGTCTGATTCCGAACCGTTTCAATTTCTTGTCTGAGTGACAGTAAATACAAGCAGTAATCTCGACAGGCTGAATGATTACGTTTTCTCTTACCTTTTCTCGTAACTGTTCTCGTATCTGGCAAGCTATGATATGCTTGCACCGATGAATTTGATGTTGCTCTAGGACTCGATAGTGGAAGTCTAAGCAGTCACATAGCCAATAACCGCTTTCTCTTTTGACCACATCATAACAGCCATCCCCACGTTGAGAAGCAACCTTGTAGTGACTTTCATCCATCTGCTGAATTTGGCTTGGATTCTCAGCGATTAGTCGGCCCTTTTCTTCACGGGAGAGAACGGAAGTAGTCATATTTGTTACCGGCCACAATATTGTGGCGTAACCCAAATATAAGTGTTGCCACAATACTGTTGCAGTGAGGGTTAGAGAGATTGGTACGGAAGGAAATCTTGGGTAGCGGGGAACGTAAAGTTTTGGAAGCTTACCTGAAGGGGGAACGCTTGAAAGGCTACAATACGTTGCTTTGGCGTATCAGAACTATTGGATTGAAGGCGATCATAGAGGGATGTGAAAGGGATTTGGTGCTCCTGAAACGACTTCTAAAGTCCGATTGATTGAGCGTTATTGCGAGTGCTCGATAAAATGTACGAATACCCATAGCAAGAAGGGAACAATTAGCAAAAGCCAAACGCCTAGACCTCTTAGGCGTTTATGTGGGTCTTTCCACATATCCCAATATTTGATCGCAAGCACAGCACCAAACAAGGTGACAAACTCTGCACTCCAGCCGCTATGCCACAGCTTTAGAGTGTCACTACTAAGTGTGTTTACGAAAATAACCGAACTGATGGTAGCATAGCAAGTAACTAAAAGAGTGGTATAGACATCTGCTGGATTT
>JBEKPE010000017.1:0-23107 GCA_049521055.1 Bathyarchaeia archaeon | reverse complement strand
TGACTCAGTAACCATTCTCGCAGGCTACTTGACGCATGGTGTGGGGGGGATCGTGGGGGTACTTTCAATGCGCTCCAGAGAGTTCGGTGGATTCTTGACTTTTGGTCGAATGGGACTTGGAGTTAGCAGTGGTCGGGGGGCATGCCTCTGGTAACAGACGGAAAGCTCGACCGATGAGAATTTGTTCGGTTAAGGTTTGTTGCCCGGTTTTCCGTCCCGTTGGTTTCTGGCGGTGTCGGCACAGTTTGTTCCGCAGACAGGGCAAATTTCCTTCGTATTATCTAGTATAGCGTAGCACGATCTACAGAATCTCAATATGCTTCCAGCCTGTCTACCTTTCTTGAGCGAATGTCACAAGCCTCGTGATTCATCACCGAGTCGGCTTCAATAACTCTCTTTGTAAAAACGCGTTTCGTGTTACAGAGACGAGTCGGAACGCTGCGATATCGGTTAGGTGTGCTGAGTGCAGTTTAGGCAGTGATATAGATAGATGTCGAAGTTCGGAAACTGTTTGACAAGCGTGAGGTTCGGATCATTTTGAAAGCCAAGCGTTTGTGCGGTGCCAGTTGTCACTACTATTAAGGTAACATTAATCGTTGAGAGGAACTGGTCGACTGTGACGCCCTGATTCTGCGCAGCTCCGACTATGTACTCAATACCAAAGTAGGACCTGTCTGTCTGGTAAGCTAGTGCGGTAGGAATATCTGTCGCCCCCCTCGTCGTACTGCTCGTATTAGCTACAATCCAATTTGAGACTGACATGAATTCGTCGACTGATCCATACTGTAGAACTTGACTATTGGCAGCGGTTATGTTGTATGTTACGGCTGGGTAAAGTGTGGCAGTAAGCCACAAACCGACGAGCGTCCACGCTAGGATCTTAGTTTTGGATGGAAGGCGGGCTTCAATTCTGCTGAAGCCGAGTCCGGCGAATGCAGCTAGTGCGGGAGTCCATTCAATGGAGAAGCGTTCTTGCTTATCCAGGAGTATGCTGTGAAATACGAAAAATATTGCCAACCATAGGAGAAGAGCTAATCTCGTCCTGTCCTTGAACGTTCTCTTGTCGGCGAGGCCTATGAATAGTAGAATGCTCCCTGGTATTGTGAGAAAATCAGCCACATTCACGATGTAGAAATACCATGGACCAGGTGAGGTCCCTTCACCTACAAGATACGCTGAGATCAGGCTGGCGAAGGGATTGCCTTCATTAAGATAATTCCAATAGAGCCAGGGTGTCCACAATAAGAAGAAGGCGGCCACCATGAGGGCAAATCCAACCCAGGGAAACTTTCTCTTCTTCCTGTACGCCTTCCACAACACGAGCATAATTACAGGAAAGACTGGAAGAAGGAAGAGCGTAGTGTACCTCGATAGGGTTCCAAGAGCGAGAGCGGCTCCCGAAAACGGTAGGAAACGCTCGTCTCTTTCTATCCCACACCATAAGAAGTATATCGCGAGGGTTAGAAAGAACATGGCTACTCCATGCACAAGAATTTCATTGGTCCAGTAGAACACCGTCGGGGCGACCGAAAGAAGTAGACTTCCCACCACGGCGGACTTGAGATTGAACATTTCCTTGAGCAGAAGAAAAAGAACGTATGCTGCGGCGACCGTGAAGGTTGGTTGAACCAATGTAGCTACGTCGTAGTTCTCGCCTGTGACCCTCCAGATCAAGGATATTAGGTAGGGCACGAACGGTGGGCGCAAGAGTTCAAAAAAATGATATGGATCCGGCGGTCTGTCCAGCAAGAACGCACGTGCATTCGCTAGATAGGCGTAACCATCCCAAAGCGCTAACCTGTATTGAAGCGACAACCATAACTTCACCGCCAAAATCGCGACCAGCAGGGCAGGAATGATCACTCGTTCGATTGTCCTTTGGTTCAGTATGGATCTGAAGGAATATTCCAAAGATGTCGTCCCCGTAGTTCTTCTTCTGAACTCTGCCCCGATAATCCGGGGCGCTTGCTCAATTGGTACGGGGGGAGATGGCGTCATTTTCTTGGGAACAACTGTGCTAATAGAGCTGCTTTGCAAACGGGCGCCGCAAGAATGGCAGACTTCTTCATCGTCTGCCATGACCGAATAGCATGCCCTGCAAAATCTCAATGTGTCAACTCTCCGTGAGTAGCTTTAGGAATATTGGAAGTGATTGCACGATGGAACTCTTCTGGGAATATCGGAGAATTTGCAAAGCATGAGAGTGGTGTAGTCAGTGCATATTTCACCAGGCTCCACCTTTCTTTCCACCCTCCGCTCGGGTCGATCGTGAACAGGTACAGATCATATCCTAGCCTTCTGATTGTAATTATCCAAGTTAGCAGGTTATCGTATGAATCCGCGTTTGTGTCATTAACTATAAGCGCCCACGTTCCCAACCGTTCTGCTGAAGGTGAGATCTTGGAGAGATCGGAAACCGCCGTCAAGTTGTTGTACACATCTATGGCAATTCTAATGTTTGGGATCCTGCTTAACATCCGAAACAAGCTTCTGATTGAATCCCGGGCATATTCAGTTAACGTGATCGTGACAGATGGATGAGCTTTCCTTAGGTCAACTATCGCTCCTAGCACCTGCTTGGTTGGCATGGAATGACTCGAAAGTAACTCGTCAAATTCGATTTCGTCGAATCCTAGCGCTAACGCTTGGCCTGAGACCGCAAGCAAAAGCGCTAAGTTGCCTTCTCGAATCGAAGCGTAAGTCAAAAGACCGTTCGCGTGGACCTTCAAAACCCAGCGTCGCAATGCGTTTGCCATTACGGTATCATTAAGGAACCTGGTATCAATTTGTGTCCCGAGATGTGTTACTCCAATTTGAAGCAGTTCCTCGTAGGGCGGAACTGCTGCGTGTCGCATTATCGTATCAAGTCTGACGTCGACGAGTATGTCAGCCCTACATAATTTGAGGTCGACACAGGAGAAGGCTGGTGTTGCCCACAACAAGGAGATAGCGCAGAACTCAAGCAAGATTGTCTGCCAGTGCACATGAATGCTTCCTAATTGATAACGCGAACTTAGTCTTATTAAGCGATGACCGTTTCGGGGCAGCGTTATAGAAGATTGCATCGTACCGGAATCGATTCCAAGCAGACCCGATCAAGAATATTCTCTCAACTCAGTTGTACCCCCTTTGGTAGACGGGAAGCTTCGCCCACTTAGGCAATTAATATTCTTTAGACCGTATCGACTGGCAAAGACGGTACAGACTCGATCTTAAGTCATGGATGAGGAGAGTAAGTAAGCAGCTGAAACGGGGCGACAAACATGCAAAGAATAAGGGCTGTTAAACGCTGGGAATATAGTGTGATGGCCATCTCCCTCACTCTCCCGGTACTGTTAACCGCCTATTCCATTCTCATCGGCCAATTAGTGCTGGCCTTGGCTCTTGGCTTCACGAGTCTTGTCAACTTCGACCTGTTCCACAATGCGAATAAGCGGCCGAAGGAAATTCCATATGTGATTAGGCCGTATCTTATGCTAGAAGCTGCCTATCACAAGCGTAGCTTCGATCCGCGGCTAAAAGAAGGCGAATGAGTAAGCGTACTCGACAGCCGTGAACCCCGTTGAAGGTTGACGCATCCAGAGCCCTTTACGAGCAAGCCAACATGGTTCTCGTTGGTGGCGTGAACAGTCCAGTCCGAGCCTTCACCGCGGTGGGCGGCACTCCTCGCTTCATTAAGAGAGCGCGAGGCTCAAAGATACAAGACGAAGACGGCAATAGCTACATCGACTATGTTTGTTCTTGGGGAGCGCTAATCTTAGGATCCGCAAACCCAAGGGTCGTAAGGGCCCTGCGTGCTGCGATACCTCGAGGAACCAGCTATGGGGCTCCGACCCAACTTGAAACTGAGCTTGCAGACTTGGTTATGAGATCCTTTCCCTCCATCGAAAAGTTGCGTTTTGTGAATTCCGGGACCGAAGCTGTGATGTCGACACTCAGGGTTGCCCGCGCGTACACGAAACGCAACAGGATTTTGAAGTTCGCAGGTTGCTACCACGGTCATTCCGATGCAATGCTCGTGAAGGGAGGTTCGGGCATGGCAACGTTCGGTATCCCAGACTCCGCAGGTGTTACCGCTGGAGCAACATCAGACACGATCGTTGCGCCTTACAATGACCCAGACCCCGTGAAAACAATCTTCGAAGAGCATGGCGACGAAATCGCTGCGGTGATTGTTGAGCCAATTGCTGCGAATATGGGACTTGTTCCTCCAAAATCAGACTACCTGCGAGACCTCAGAGAAATCACCCGGAAATATGGAGCCCTTCTCATCTTTGATGAGGTAGTCACGGGATTCCGAGCCTCTCTAGGCGGAGCCCAGAAGCTCTACGGCGTCCAACCGGACCTTACATGCCTAGGGAAAATCATCGGCGGCGGCCTCCCCGTCGGCGCGTACGGCGGCTCTCGGAAGATTATGGACCTTGTAGCCCCGACCGGCCCTGTTTACCAAGCAGGAACTCTTTCTGGAAATCCATTAGCAATGACCGCGGGAATTGTTACGTTGAGGGAGGTCAATAGGCGAGGCTTCTACGACAAACTAGAAGGGACCTCAGCTAGCTTGGAACGAGGGCTACGGGAAGCCGCGAAAGAAATCGATTGCGAATTATGGTTGAATAGGGTTGGGTCGATGCTAGGATTGTTCTTCACAGACATCGAGGTCAAGGATTACAGTTCCGCAAAGTCCAGCGATACATCTGCCTACAAGCTAGTTTTCAATTCTATGCTGGAACACGGCGTCTACCTCCCTCCCTCTCCGTTCGAGACAATTTTTGTTTCAGCAGCCCATTCTCAACCAGATGTCGCGAAAACGATTAACGCTGCTAAGCGAGCGTTTCAACATTTGAGACCAAGGAGTGTCGTTTCGAAAGATGGAACATCGACTCATTAGGGCTTGCAGGCGTCAGTCAGTCGATGTGACACCTGTCTGGTTCATGCGCCAGGCGGGCCGTTTTCTACCCGAATACAGGAAGATCAGAGAGAAACACGACGTCATTTCAATCTGCAAGAACCCCGAACTGTGCGCCAAGGTTACGACAATGCCCGTCGACACTTTGGGCGTCGACGCCGCAATTATGTTCGCCGACATCATGCTCCCTCTCGAAGGAATGGGAGTGGAGTTCAAGATTGAGGAAGGTGTCGGCCCAATAATCAAAGAACCAATCTCTGACGCACGTTCCGTGGCGTCTTTGGACACACTTGACCCGGCAAGCGACGTGCCCTTTGTCCTAGAGGGGATAGGAGTAACAAAGAAAATGTTGGATGAAAAAGTGCCTTTGATTGGATTCTGCGGGGCACCCTTCACGATCGCAAGTTATCTAATAGAGGGACGGCCGACGAGGGAGTTCATCAAGGTTAAGACGCTCATGTATCGCGAACCGAAGACTTGGCACGCACTGATGAAGAAACTTTCAGAGTCGATGACCAACTATCTCCTAGCACAAGTACAAGCCGGGGTTGATGTGGTTCAGCTTTTCGACAGCTGGGTTGGATGCCTAAGCCCCCAGGATTATCACAACTACGTGCTTCCATACTCACAGCAAATCTTCAAGGAACTGGGCGAGACAAAAGTCCCAAGAATCCACTTCGGAACCGGCACCTCGACACTTCTCGAAGAAATGAAGATGGCCGGGGGTGATGTCTTCGGAGTCGACTGGAGGATCCCAATTGATGTTGCGTGGGAAAGGTTGGGTTATGATGTTGGTATTCAAGGAAACCTTGACCCCGCGGCATTGCTGGGAGACATGGAACTAGTCAAATCGTTGTCGACGGAAATTCTCAGAAAGGTAGAGGGCAGGAGCGGCCACATATTCAATCTGGGACATGGCATGCTGCCTGAAGCCTCGGTACAGAAAGTTGCTGAACTTGTAAGATTCGTTCACGATTCAACCCAACAATCAGCAATTGAAGCAAGGTAAGTGAGCATTACGGGCGGTCTAGCGGTTCTTCTGATGGCATACGGTACACCAAGTTCAATGGAAGATATCGAACCCTACCTCACCGACATTAGGAGAGGCCACAAGCCTACACCTGACGCTGTTGAAGATTTGAAGAGCCGATACCGCGTGATAGGAGGACGATCGCCGTTACTCGACATAACCAAGGCGCAGGCGTCGGCTCTCAAACAGAAGCTGAGCTCGGAGGGTTTGAAGACTCAGGTCTACATTGGGATGAAGCATTGGCATCCATACATTCGGGAAGTCGTCCCTCAAATTATTAACGATGGTTTCGAGAGAATAATCGCACTCGTCCTCGCCCCTCATTACTCACAAATGAGCATCGGGGGATACAAGCAGGCGTTAGAAGAGGCGATCGCTAACTCAGGCCATTTGGACGCGGATTTTGTTGAGAGCTGGTACGATCACCCGCTATTCCACAAGGCGATTCAAGAGAAGAGTCAGGTTGCTCTCAGTCAATTTTCAACACCTTCAAAGGTTGAATTGCTCTTCACTGCTCATAGCTTACCCGAACGAATCCTTCAGATGAAAGATCCGTATCCAACACAACTTCAAAGCTCCTGCCAATCAGTTGCAAACCTTCTAGGACTTGAACAATGGTCATTCGCATACCAGAGCGCAGGACAGACCAAAGAAAAATGGCTAGGCCCAGACCTCATAGACTTCTTACGTGGATTCCAAGGTCGGAGAAGTCTTACCGACGTTCTTGTGGTGCCCATCGGTTTCGTAGCCGACCATCTTGAGATACTTTACGATATTGATGTTGAAGCCCAAGATTTCGCTCGAAGCAATGGCCTTAACCTGAAGCGAACCGAATCTCTGAACTCAAACCCTACCTTCGTCGCAGCCCTAGCTGATCTCGTTCAGAAACGAACAGAATGACAGATCAAGTAGTCAATTGGTTCATTCTGATAGTAATCCAATAATCTCCAGTGGATCCTAGGTTTACAGTGCCGCTTCCGCTCACCAGCCAAGTGTAGTAAGAGCCCCAGGTAGCTTGACCGTAGGCAGTTGCTGTGAGGCTAGAAACGGGCATCGGCGTTCTAATTGAAATTGCAACTTCTCCACCATATGGGCTCGTCGCGACGCCAAGCAGGTCGCCTGAGGGGTCATAAAGTGAAACTTTCGTTATGTCTAGACTGCAGGAATATGCAAAGAAGTCAACATGAATCGTGTACTCAATCGTTACGCTTTGTGCAATAACTGTTGACGCCAGAGTAGAGGCCACGAGAATTACTAACGCGAAAGCAATGACCTTTACATTCACCTTCGACACCAACGACCGAAGTGTATTCTGAACGTAGAGAGCTTCGTGTTAGGTTGATGGTTGAAGGGAAACGACGCCCCCGGCGTCATACCATTGAACGTTCATGTTGATCTGGAAGCTTTGGCTCACATACCCAGGAGCTGAAAACGTGATCGTGCCCAGAACTCCATAGGGGTAAGCGAGTTCCCAAGACCCATCCGATCCAGTCAAAGTAGTCTGCGCGTTAAAGCATCGGCTCAACGTGACCGTGGCAGCAATCGGTTTGCCAGTGCTCGCGCTGTATACGCTCCCATAGAGAATCCTTGATTGAGCATTCGCGAGCGTGACTCCTTGTGACACGACAAGTACAGCGAGCACTCCCAACGTGAATAGTAGCCAGCTAATTCTCCGCATGCGGTCTTCCCGAGTCTAATTATGAATCTTGAGCTATAAAGATGGCCGGGCAATTATCGTGCCCGACGTTTCTTCTTCAACATCATGTAGGCAACTGCGCCTATACAGACCAATGCAATGACTCCCACAACCGCGAACCAAATCGAATTGTTTGGTTGCTGTACTGATGCACCTGGGACGCTTAGTGGGAATCCGTTCTGTTCCTCATGTTGTAGGCCGGTTGCGGTCAGATAGATGATTTTGATTAGGAGGGAAACTTGTGGTGTGCCGTTTGTCACGTTTGCGGCTTGAATCATCGCCGGTATCGCTAGATCGAACGTCCATATTGCTGATTGTAGGTAACCGAGGTGGAAATTACCCAAGCTCTCAGAATGGATCAGTTCCCAGCTGCCGTTCAGTCCAGGGTCTAGGTACGCATTCCCTTCCGATAGGTAGACATCAGATGGTGCGACGTTGAGAATTTCCATCTTCAACTCTGTCGTCTGTCCCGCGGGGACAACGTAATGCCCAGCGTCTTGGCCGATCAAGGTTAGTGATAGTTGGGGAGTTGTTTGTGCAAAGCCCGATGAGAGTACCGCGAAAAATAGTATGATAGGTATCAGAATTATACGAAGCGACACTCGCATTGTGTGTCTACACATAAGCCCAGCTGATGTACCGTCTATTTACGTTTCCAACTTCGTTTCCGTCAATTTTGCGAGCGTCCTGGTTCACGGCCATATGGTATTGGTGATTGGCGCTGCTTTCGTTCGGAAAGCGGAACCATACGGAGATCAACATTCAGTTTCGGCCGCATGGGCCCAAAGCCTGCTAATTCAAGGACTTATCTCATGTCGAGCCATCGTTTTCTTGTCACCAGCGTCACTAATCTTTTAATTTCACTTCGCGAAATTAACTTGATGATTACTATGTTGCGTCGCGGTTTTGGAAAGGCATTGGCCATAACCATACTTGCCTTGACTTTAACGTTAGTAGTTAGTGGCGCGTTCGTCAACGCAACACAATCGCCACCATACCCATTCCCTCCAACTTTCCCCGTGAACAATTACGATTTCACGATCACGACGAGCACGACACTCGTGAAGATTCAGCAGGGTCAAACCGGTGGAGTAGTTGTGTGGCTGGACCTTTACTGTCCAAACTCGACGGCAACTATCAGATGTGATTCGACCGTTCTTCAAATCGTAACCTTGTACATTTCAGGGTGCCCAACGGGTGCTTTCTGCTCACTCGATAGGCAGCAAGTTCAACTGCCCCCGCTCTATCAGGGCGCAAGCAACCTCATCATCTACACATTCTCAACGGTCCCAGTCGGCAATAATCAAGTCGCACAAATCACCGTAACCGGCGTCGACCAGTTTGGACAGAGTCATTCAACATCTTTCGGCGTAATAGTCTGCTACTGTTAAACGTCATCCGAACGTCACAAGGCATTCGTCTGAACATTCGGTCATTTCCGAGCATTACACGTCCGCGACGTAATCATTGAACAATACGTTCCATCAAGAATTGTGAATCTTCTTTAGGATTGCTGGCTGAGCTCATAATCCTGTGGGCTCGTGATTGTATTCGTGTACACTAACCTCGTGGGTGAGGTTGGCTGAATAGTTGCAAAGCTTGAAGTGACTAAGGATCCAAAACTAGAGAAGTCTAGTACTCTGGCTACGCTTACACGAACTGTGAATGCTGGGACTTGAGCAGGCAACGTAAGATAGAATGTCACGATATGATACCCGCTTGAAACCGGTAGGTGAATTTGGACATTGGCCGTGTCAGTGTAGGGCCCATAATAATTGCCCGGAGCCGGAGCGACCACAGCGTTTAGGGCGCGTAGAGAGACGATAACTGTGATGTCTGTGTTGCCTGAATTCCTTACGAGTACGTGGGTGATGTCGATCGTTGACAGTTGGTACGAAGACATCGCAGTGAGTTGATAAGAACGACGAACATCGGTTGTTCCTCCGAAGGTAAAATCTACTACGGCCGCATGTGTCCATCCGTACCAAGCGACAACTGCAGGGGCTGTAACTGCAATAACTAAGACCACGACAACCCAAAGGCTGTGATTGCCTAGGCGCCTTTGTTTACGTGTCGCTTTAGGTCGTTCCCGTATCCGAATGTTTTTCTTCTCACGTCTGGTTCTGGACAGCGACAACCACTCCTCAATCATCTTCCGCTATATCCAGGTACTTGCATGCGAAGATTCAAATAGTTTCCCGAGACGCGAATCATGCTGCTGCTATCAAGGACGAATTTACTCGATGCCTTTGTCGGTAGTTATTTGCAATTTTGATTGATCGCGGCGAGAGTCGACGCGTATGTTGGACGAGGCTCGGGGAAAGGCTTAACAAAACAAGCCCCCTCGCCTAGGATATGGCTAGTCAATCAGCGTTAGATAGTGTTCTGAAGAGGGTTAAAGAAGAGAAAATCAATCTGATAAAATTCCAGTGGCTTGGAAAGATCCCATTCCTACATTTTGGAGGGGGAAATTTGCAGTTGCTGCACAAGGCTCAGTAGTTTATCCTTCAGTGAAGACATAATTGTCAATTTTCTTGTCTGACAGATTGATTATCAATCCTCGGAGAACTCCTGATGCGTACTCGCTGCCAGGGTTGAAGCATTGCGTCTTCCCTATCTTAGTCACGCCTTTTGATTCGTGAATATGTCCGTGGAGGCCTGCGAGAGGTTGCAGTTTCTCTATCATTTTCCGTACAGATGTTGACCCGACATGAGCCATTTCTGGCTCTCCTCCAGGTGTGAGGACAGGCGCTAAATTTGCGTCGAGTTTCGGCGCAACGTCTATCTGAGTATCATACGGAGGACAATGGAAATTGAATAGGCTCGTTTCGGGTCTTGTTAACCCAGCAGTTGTCGCCTCAAGTTTTGACATTAGTTCTTCCTCTGATATGTCGCCGGGGCAGTTCCACGGAGTCATGTTTGAGTTGCCTACGCTTGGCATCTCGTGTTGGTCGTCAATTTGGATTACAGATTCGTTTGGGTAAATCACATAATCAGACTCTTTGATTATGTCACCTACCCCAGGTAGGTCGTCATTGCCTACGTTGAAGATCGTTTTACATCCAAGAGGCTTAAGCCTCTCTTCGGCGAGCTTGACCCATCGTCTGATACTTTCGGCCATCACCTTCTCGAAAACCTCTATCATCTTTGCTTCGCCGCTTTGTCGGAGTGATGCCCATTCACTCTCAGTTGTTCTGAAAGGGTAGCTTCCTATCTCACGAACGTCTTTCTCGAGCTTCTCCAGTTCTTCCTGATTCCTGGCAGTTCTACTCGTCCCAACGTACTCAGCAGTCCAAGATCCGCTTTTGTCAAAGATTGGTGTAATCGTTTTTCCTGTAATATCCCCTCCGATCACCAGTACATTGGCGCTGTACACTTTTCCTGCATTCGTGAACTTCAGGAATAATCGCTCTGACCCGTGTAAGTCAGAGACAAAGAAAACCCTAGTCTTGCTCATGGGAAACCTAGCCCACGAACTGGCCTGAACAACATGCTATATTCCTATTGCCTCCTATTCAGACTAGGTATTACCTTTCTAAAATCCATAGAAGCCATCAATTAATAGACGAAAGCATGGATTGAAGACGGCATAAATGGGATGAGTCAATGTCGGGTACACATTTCGTTGAAATGAGTGAGGCCGAGTTCACGAAAGAAGCCATAGGGATAGTGGAAAAGGCACAGTCACGTGGAGTATGTCTGAGAATCCTGGGGTCACTGGCAGCCTATATTCGTTCGGTTAACAACGGGCATGGTGACCTGGTAAAATCACTTGGGAGATTCGGAGAAGGGATGCCACTCTTCACCGATCTGGATTTGGCGGCTTACGGGAAACAAAAAGGAGGAATTGACAAACTCTTTCGTGAGTTAGCTTTTGAGCCTGATGCGATGGTAAATGGTATGTTCGGCCATCAGAGGCTAATCTACTATCATCCGCAAAGAAAGTATCACATCGACGTGTTCTTGAACAAACTGGAGTTCAGCCATGACGTAGAATTTGGAGAAAAGCCTGGGTCGGGGAGGTTAGAACTAGATTATCCCACCATTAGCCCCGCAGACATAGTGCTTGAGAAACTGCAAATCCACCAAATCAATCGAAAGGACCTCATCGACTTGATCATGATCTTGTTGGTTCATGATGTGCAGGGTCAATTTGGCAAAGATGTTATTGATGGCGGATACATAGGAACGACTCTCTCAGATGAATGGGGGTTTTGGTATGACGCAACAACCAATCTTGAAAAAGTGAGAGGCCAATTGGATGGACTGACGAAGGAAGGCAAGCTTAGCTTTGAACAGAGTCAAGTTGTGCAGGATCGGATTGAGAAGCTACTCGCCCAAATCACAAATGCTCCCAAGACGCGCAATTGGGAGAAAAGAGCTAAAGTTGGCACGAAGAAGGCTTGGTACAGGGAAGTCGAAGAGGTCCAACGATAGAGAATATCCAGGCTACAAAATGTTCCTCATCTAAGGTCCTGTGCTTTAAGATCTAATCGGAAACGTCTTCAGCGAATTCTTCAATATACTTAAGCCTCCTTTGTAAGGAGGCACAGGGACACGAAATATGAGGACGGCATCGTTGCGAGTGGATAGTTTAGAGTACCTATCACAGATGTGGGTAACGACATCTAGCTGAATGTTGACGTATTCTTGATTTGTAATTGACCCAAATTGACCCTTTGATGGGGGATTCGGTCTCGCCTTGTAAAGTTCCGCCCAAAGAAACCTCTCAACAGTCTCCTTGGTCTCATCAACGATATTCGGAGAGCAGCGCACGACTTTTGGCGGCACTTTTTTGAATGCTGGATATATGTTCGCGGTATCCTATTTACGTGTGTTACTGTATAGAGAGTTCACATAAATTCCGTGGACGTGCAGAGGCCGCCGACAGAAAATGAGCTCTGAGCTATTCGTTAGAAAAAGTTCAGGACTAGTCAGGACCGTCAGTGCAAAAGACGCGTTTTTCTCGAACCTCGTTGCAATGGGTATACTCGTTAACATATTCTGGGTTGTGTTTGCCTCAGCGTCATACCCTGGTGCAGATCTTAGAGCCACTGTAGTCACGGCCTTAGTGGTGAACATGATAGTCGCATATGTGTACTGGATGCTATCAACTTCGATGCCAAGGACCGGTGGAGACTACATCTGGGTTGGGAGGATTATTCATCCCTCTATAGGCTTCATGGTAAATGCGTTGTTTGTCGTGCTCATGGTAACTTGGGCAGGCGTATTCCCCTACTACAACGCAGCTTACAACATTCAGATCCTCTTCACGAACCTCGCGATAACTACGGGCAATACATCCTATAGTGGAATCGCCACAGCGCTGACCAACCTAAACACTATCTTCATTGTCGCGGCAGCTATGGTTGCGCTCGTAGTCTTAATGATGCTATTATCGACCAAGAACATTTTCCGCATCGTCCTAGTGCTGTTCGCTTTGCAGGCCGTCATCTACGTCATCTTCATGGGCGTGATGTTGACGACTAGCCATGCTGCGTTCGTCGCTGGGTTCAACGCAAAGTCTGGAACAACTGTGGATTCAATAGTGAAAAGCGGGACGGCCCTACTCGGTTCGCCGATCACTTTTACTGCGGAGGCGACTGCTGTAGGACTGGTTTACACGATGACAAGCTTCATTGGATATGCCAACAGCGCCTATTTCGCGGGTGAAGTCAAAGGAGACGCAAGAAAATCGCAGGGAATGGCCATATTTGTAACACCTTTGATCTTTGGAGTGCTGATCTATATCCTCTACGCATCGATCTACAACGTCTTCGGACATGACTTTCTGGTTGCGTCATCAGTGCTCTGGGTGAATGGCGCATCGCCGTTACCCTCAATTCCGTCACCAGCTTTCCTGATAAGCTACATCACGAGTAGTCCGATAATTGCAATGCTAATACCGCTCGCACTGGTCATCAATAACTTCGGATTCGCAGTAATGTACTTCTTCGTTCCAACGAGGAACATTTTCGCTTGGTCGTTCGACCGAGTTATTCCAGCAAAATTCGCAAGTGTGGACAAACGAGGAGTACCCTACTACGCCGTCATATTGTACGCCGTGATCGCATTCTTCTCAGTCTACGTAACCGTGTACACGGGTTGGTTCAATTATCTCTATTACGCTAACTTCGGTTGGTGGATCGCAGTAGCAATTGTAATGTTCGCCGCGGCCATCTTTCCATTCAGACGAAAGGACATCTTCGATACATCACCAAAGATTGTGACCGCTAAGATCGGCCCGTTACCCGTTCTCACAGTAATCGGCGTAATCGGAATCTTTGCGTCACTCTTCATATCATACTCCACGATTTTGCCGTCATTCAACGGGTTCCCGATCAATCCCATCTACGTAGTCAGCATGATCTTCGTAATGATAGCAGCCTTAGTCATTTACGCGATCTCCTACTTCTATCAGAGATCGAGGGGCGTTCCAGTAGACCTCGCTGGCAAAGAACTTCCACCACTATAGAAAGACGCAACGCTCACTCATCCTCCTTCCATTTTTCTTTCTACTCACCGAGTTTTAAAATCATAAATCGCCATTGTTGATTTTTATGAAACCCATCAGGTGGTACGGAGTGGCACTTAATCATGCAAAAAAGCAGAGTGAACTTTACCACATTCTGCAATTCCGAATAGAAGGGAGTTCGATCCGGAAAACGAGACCGAACTTGTGTGAGATGTTTAGGACATTATAATGGCTATTGCTCTTACCGGACTGGCGGAACCACCCACAAGCAGCAGTGGTGCTCCAACGAATAGGAATTCTTTGTTCAGCAACTTGTGCAGGTTGTTTAAGTTCTCATAGACTGCTATTTCTTTCGGAAGCAGAATTCTGTGTGCCGCGAAGCCCGAAAGTTGACCTGACGAGGATATTTCGCCGTGATCTGGGCTTGGTGCATCAAAACCGATAGCGTTCACATTCTTACTGGCAATATACGCCGCCGCCTCTTCGTTAAGTTCAGGATGGTGCAACCAATCCGGAGAACCAGCCTTGGATGTATATCCGGTGTAGAATAACAGCGCCCAACCTGGACCTATATCTTTCTTGCCGCTAACCTGAAGCGCCTCTATAATGTCCGCCTTGTTGATCGCGTAATTCGGAGGCTTCTTGGAGAAATCTAGAACTAATCCATTGCTTACGTAACGTGAAATCGGGATCTTGTCAATAGTCTTTCCATCTTGTAGGAAATGTGCAGGTGAATCAACATGTGTGCTTGTGTGTTCGACGAAGGACCAAACGTACGAACGATATCCATTCTCCTGGATCGTTGTAAAGGCGGACTTTAGCGGTTGAGGATATCCCGGGAATACGGGGGTGGCAAGGCTTTCCATTGGGCATGAGAGATCCAATACTTCTTTGATCATTTCAAAATCGAGTCTTCACTTCGAATAATGCGAAGTTAAGCTCTTTCACTATAGTCTCCTTACTCTCATTATACAACAACCTCAGACAGCGTCTAACCTCCTTAGACTTCTTCATCGTGGCCGCTAAGATTGGACAGGCCGAGTTGACCTGACCAAATGAAAGTGAGACAACCTAGACTCCGGTTTTCTCGATCTCTCTGAGGATACAAGTTAACGAATCCTTTGGGTACGAACGGAGTTTCAAGAGGCATTGGTTGTGTGTCAAAGAACATGGTTGATAATATACCATGACGTCAAAGGTTCATTGAACGGCCTACACCTAGGCGAAGTTCAGAATCACTAATCTAATTGTCGGACTATACTCTACGAGCGGAGAACTAAAGGAACTTCGAGAAGTGCGACTTCCTGATCTAGCTATGCACCTTGAAGAAGTTGAAGGGTCACCCTCTCTCGAAATGGTAAATTTAGTGTTAGCAAAAGTCGCGAAAGGAGAAAAGGTAGTGAGTCTCGCCATCGGGGAACCATCATTCAACACTCCCGCCGAGATAAACGACGTTGCTTGCAAAAGCATGAAGGCAGGGAATGTTCATTACACGTCTGCTTATGGAACGATGGAGGTCAGAGAGGCGATTAAGAGGAAAGTCGCCCGCAAAAATGGGATTCAGGCTGAAATTCCAAACTCCATCTTTTGCACAACGAAACTATCAGTTTACGCAGCGCTGGAAGCCGCATCGAACGTAGCCTATGACGCTCTGCTCCCCAACCCCGGCTACTTCTACATGGAACCAGTGGTTCTCTCCGGAGGACGACCCATCTATTACAAACTGAAAGAAGATTTCACAATAGACATCGACGAAATCAAGAGAAAGACGACACCGAAGACAAAAGCCATACTCGTGAATTCGCCGTCCAACCCAACCGGGAGGTTGCTTTCCCGTAAGAATTTAGAAGAGCTCTATCAGTTCTGCAGAGATCGGAAGATCTTCATCATCAGTGACGAAGCGTACGAAGATCTAATCTACGAAGGGCAACATTTCTCAATCGGTTCACTCGAACAGAAACCCGAGTTCGTGATATCACTCTTCAGCCTATCGAAAAGCTACGCGATGACCGGATGGCGCGCTGGCTACGTGATCGCTAGTGAACGGATAGTTTACCTAATCAACAAATTCCTAGAAAACACGGTCACATGCTACCCACCATTCATACAAACCGCCTCTGCATACGCACTGGATAAATGCGACAAATATATCACAGAATTCCGAAACGAGCTCGAGAATCGAAAGAAGTTCATGTACCAGAAGATGGACGAGATTGAGGCATTAGAACCCACAAAGACAGAGGGCGCATTCTACGCGTTTCCGAGCTACAGAAAGAAAATGCAATCTCGCGAGCTTGTGAAGGAGCTTCTCAACAAGTTCGGCGTCGCTGTTCTGGCGGGCGCTAGCTTTGGAGACGCGGGTGAAAATCATCTAAGATTCTCATTTTCCATGGCTCCTGAAACCATCGAAGAGGGAATGAACAAGGTCAAGGCTTTCTTCAAAGAAGCATAGAGAATCCAGCCGCCCAACACACCCGCACACACAGCTTGAGCTTTCCTCCTCAAGATTGTCCACTATATACTTGCCCTGCAGAGCGCGTTCAGATTGTTTTCTATAGACGTGAGGCTCTTATCGGATAATCAGACAGCCGCATGCCAGTGGAGAATTTGAAGGATCTCAGAGACATGTGGAAACGGGGAACTCCGACCTTTGGCCCATTTGTCGGACTCAACGCCCCAGGTATTTGCGAGATTCTTGGCCATGCAGGATTCGATTATTGCATCATAGACCTCGAGCATGGAGCGATTGATCTAGAGACCGCTGAAAACATGGTTAGAGGAGCAAACGCCGCAGGAATTGCACCAATAATCCGTGTGGCAGTAAACAGAGAAGAGCTGATAGGTCAAGCGCTGGATCTGGGAGCAGCAGGAGTACATGTCCCAACAATCTCCACAGCTGAAGAAGCGCAAGCGGCCGTCTGGGCAGCTAAGTTTTCGCCACTCGGCAGACGCGGTGTAGATCCGGCGGTCAGGGCGGCCCGCTACTCAGCCGATAGGGCAATCTTCTTTGAGAAAGCTAACAGGGAAACATTCGTCGTAACGGCGATTGAAGGCACCGAAGGAATCAAGAATCTACCGGAGATCTTGCAGGTTAAAGGGATAGATGTACTCTTCGTTGGACCATACGACCTTTCACAATCCCTGGGTGTTATCGGCCAAGTAAGACACCCTAAAGTAATTGAGAAAATCCAAGAAATAGTCACGCTGTCAAAGAAAAGCGGTGTAGTTGTTGGTTTGTACACAGATACTCCGGAAATTGCCCGAGAATGGGCGAAGCAAGGAATACTCTACTGCTGTCTGGGGATTGACTCCGCGATTCTCTACAATGTGTGTAACAATCTTGTCAAGCAAGTACACTCTGAAACGACAACTCAGCAACCAAAAACATAGCGGTCTCCGACTATGCCCGCCGATTTAGGAAGGCCTGCGATGGTCACCCAGGCCCCTCAACTAAACAAAAGGAACAAAGCATCTTTCGCGGGCCGCCAATCTCATTTGCGGCCTGAAGGGGCGTATGAGGTTATGGCGCGTTCGCAGGAACTTGAGGCTACAGGACGCGATATTGTCCACTTGGAGGCGGGCGAACCAGACTTCAACGGTCCACCAAATGCATCCCTTGCGGGTATTCGCGCGATTGCTAGCGGACAGACACGCTACCTGCCACCTGCAGGCCTGACTAGCCTCCGTGAAATCATAGCCGACGTCGCAGGGAAGAGGAGAGGTATTAACATCAGTCCGAGACAGGTTCTCATCAGCCCGGGCGCCAAACCGGCCATGTTCTTCCCAACCCTAGCCTTAGTTGAACCCGGCGACGAAGTTGTCTACCCCGACCCAGGGTTCCCAACTTACGAGGCCATGCTAAGGGTGGCGGGAGGCATTCCAAAACCCGTGCCACTACTGGAATCAAAAGCATTCTCATTCGACTTGGACGCGTTTGACCGAGTTGTGAACGACAGAACTCGAATGATTATTCTCAATTCGCCAAGTAACCCTACAGGGGGTGTAATTCCCACGAAAGACATGCGGCACATAGCTGATGCCGCTCGGCGTTATGACTGTTGGATTTTGTCGGATGAAATCTACAATCAGATAATATTCGACGGACTGAGCGCTACGAGTATTGCCTCTTTGCCGGGTATGGCGGAGCGGAGCGTCATAGTTGACGGGTTCTCAAAGACCTACGCAATGCAGGGGTGGAGGCTTGGCTATGGGATCATGCCTGAACCCCTAGCGGAACGGGTAAGGTTGTTCTACACGCACGCATTCGGTTGCACCGCGCACGCATCCCAGATAGCAGCCGTCGAAGCCCTAACGGGTCCCCAAGATCATGTGACCATGATGGTTGAGCAATATCAGCGTCGACGCGAGATAATCGTGGATGGGTTGAACAAGTTACCCGGAGTTCATTGCTTGAAACCCCAAGGAGCATTCTATGCGTTTCCGAATATTCAGAAAACCGGCAAGTCGTCACAAGAGATAGCTAACCTCTTCCTAGATTACGGAGTCGCCGTTTTGCCCGGAACGGCTTTCGGCAAGTATGGAGAAGGCTACTTGCGACTGTCCTACGCAAATTCGATTCCCAATATACAACGGGCATTGGAACGAATGGATAAGGCACTCAAGAGCCTAAATTAGGACGAGATGGGAAGGTCGGAGGCTGATATGGCTTGGCCGCGAAGTCAACGTTGAGTCTGGTGGAGGCCTACCAGTTCATGAAAGGGAAGCGTTGGGTTGATCTGACACATGCATTTGCCCCAGGCATTCCTCACTGGTTCGGATTTCCGGACGAGCAACGGGAAACACTGTACTACTACGATGAAGGCGTCGGTAGCATAGGCTCATACGGAATATACATTCAAAGATTCTCCCACGTAGGACAATGGGGCACACATGCAGATGCCCCAGCACACTTCGTTAGAGGGAGGAGGATGCTTGATCAGATTGACGTGAAAGAGATGTTTCTCCCATTAGTCGTCATCGATATTCATGAGAAAGTAGCCAAGAAAACCGACTACGCCGTGACAATGAATGATGTCAAAGCTTGGGAAGCTAAACACGGCACAATTCCTGAAGGATGCTTTGTAGCGTTACGCAGCGATTGGTCCAAACGCTGGCCTGATGACCGCGCAATGCAAAATGAGGATTCTGCCGGTGTAAAACACTTTCCAGGCTGGAGTATGCCTGTGCTAAAGTATCTCTATGAAGATCGAAAGATTACAGCTTCCGGTCATGAGACCACGGACAACGGGTCAGGGAACATGGATATGGAAAGGTACGTTCTCGATACGGACCATTACCAGATCGAGCTACTCACTAACTTAGACCAAGTTCCCGAGGTCGGAGCTCTTATCGTAGCCGCTTTTCCAAAGCCTAAGAACGGTACCGGGTTCCCAGCGCGAGTATTCGCCATAATTCCCTAAAGTGTGGAGCGCAGGGAACGTTTTTCCCTGCATGAAACTTTCCGCGAAACGTTTCTGACTATATCATTGTGAGGAGTTTCTTGTATTCCTCATCCGACATTGTGAAGTAATTCTCTTTTTGCGGGAAAGTGTGGCCGGTAACCTCACTCACGTATTGCGTGAGTCCTTTCAAAATTACTTCACCGGCGTTGCCGAACACTTTAGCCATGCGGGGTTTGAATTTTGGATAGAGTCCGAACATGTCATGATAGATCAGCAGTTGACCATGGGCATTCGGGCCGGAACCTAGACTCATTATGATACAGTTCTTCGCCCGTTCTGTTATGAGCTTGCACACTGGGTCGGGAACCATCTCTAAGAGAACCATGAATGCCCCCGCTTCTTCAATGGCCTTAGCGCTATCTATGATCCGCTTGGCTTGTTCCGCTCCTTTGCCTTGCACCCGGAAGCCACCCAATGCGGCAACACTTTGAGGGGTAAGTCCGAGGTGACCGATTGTGGGAATTCCTGCCTGAACTATGCCGCGGATGCGGTCACACATCTCTATGCCGCCTTCCAGTTTGATCGCGTCGCAGCCAGCTTCAGCCATGAAACGACCTGCGTTCCGTATCGCGGTTTCAACGCTCGGTTGGTAGCTCATGTAAGGCATGTCACCAACTATGAAGGTGTTCGGAGCACCACGGCGTACGGCTTGAGTGTGTAGAATCATCGCATCCATCGTCACGGGCAGTGTGCCTTCATAGCCGAGTATCGTCATACCCAAGCTATCGCCGACAAGGATCATGTCTATGCCGGCCTTCTCTTGCAAGTACGCGGTCGGATAGTCGTAACAGGTCAACCACGATATCGGCACGTGATCTGCAACTTTCTTGAACAATGTTGGCAGAGTGTGTTTCTTTCGTTCGACCACTACTGTCTCAGTCATCATTTACCACGTGGTGTCTGATGAACGCCGGTATATCTATTGCATGCTCAAATGCCGTTCCTGAAATTGTGTTCTGAGCTGAAAAATTAGAGAAGCCGTACCTTTCGTCGAACCGCATTTGGTCATCGCAGTTTGATGTATTCGTATGCTTTCTTTGCGCTTTCAAAGCAGTAGTGTACATTTTGGAAGTTCTGTCTGAAAGCTGCTACTTCTTGTTTGACTTTCTTGGGGTCTTCCTTGTCGACGACTATTCGTTTGATGAACTCCGCCACGTCTACCATGTCATTCTTCTTCATGTCTAGTCGTGTGATCTCTGAGGTTCCAATGCGTAGGCCACCGGGATTCTGGTAGTGCCTTCCAGATTGAATGTCGCCTGGAATCAACTGCCGGTTAGCAATTATGTTCGCCGCTTCCAGGGCCTTCTCCATGTCACCTCCCAATCCATACTTTGATACATCAACGACGATTTGATGCGATTCGGTGAACCCCTTGTGCTCAGCAGTCACTGTTAGGCCGCGCTCATGCAATGCTTGTCCAAGTGCCTTCGCGTTCACTATGACCTGCTCAGCGTAACTCTTTCCGAACTCAAGCATTTCAGCGAACGCTACTGCCTTACCTGCCAAATGGTGGAGGTGGTGGTTGCTGGTGTTCGAAGGAAAGGTTGCTTTCTTGATTTCCTCCCCATACTTCTCCCACGAGAGGACGGCCCCCCCTGTGGCCCGAAGAGCGTTTTGTGTGTACTCAGGCAGACCGCGTCTGCGCCTTCACGCAGTGGGTCCTGAAACTTTCCGCCTGCAATTAGTCCCGCCACGTGCGCTGCATCATAAACAACTTTTGCCCCAATGTTCCGGAAGGTTTCTGCTAACTCCTTCATGGGATGTGGGAAAAGGAAGAGGCTACCCCCGAACATTGCTAGTTTCGGCGGTTTACCCTCTTCCGCCATCTTCTGGACTTTCTGCCTTGTCTTATCAACGTCAATGTTCATTTGTTCACGGTCGAAGGCGAAGTAGTCTACTTCCAACCCGTGAACGGATCCAGCGGTCCCATTGAAGTCCTTGCGCCCTGAGGAGATGTGCCCCCCGTTCGGGATGGCAAGGGTGAGTATGCGGTCACCTGGGTTCGTGAAGGCCGTGTAGATTACCAAGTTGGCACAAACGCCCGATACTGGTCTGACGTCGACAAACTCAGCACGGAAAAGTTGCTTTGCTAGATCGATGCAGAGTCTTTCAACTTGGTCGATGTACACACACCCGGCGTAGACACGTTCCCCAACCCATCCTTCAGCGTATCGATTACCGAAGTCTGAAACAATGGTTTCGCGAACAGCCGGGCTTGGAACATTCTCCGACGCTATAAGAGGGATCGATTCAGAAAACCATTTGTGATGCGCCTGCAGAAGATTCAGAATGATCGTGAGACTCTCTTGGTGACAACAAACTAAAACGCTTCCTCAACGCTCACGCGCCGACTCTCTAAGATATTGCGGTCAATGTTCACATGTAATCGCTCTATGAATTCGGGGCAACGAGGATGTACCATTCCAAGGTACCGAACATCCTCCGGCTGACGAACGAACTCATATCATTCCTTGAGCTCGCCCGCCATAGTACCCCTTTCTTAGCGTGTTACGAAAAAACGTATTACATTACGAAACCTGGTAATCTGAAGACACAATTGAGCATGATTTGGCTGAGTTCTCAGAACGACTTTCGGAAGTCAAACTAAAGTGATTCATCGGCTCAATTTGAAGGCTATGGATAGCAAGCTTCGAAGGCAACTCAAGATTCCGCCAGCCAATCTGGCTTCAATCAACAAGCTATTGCTCGATCCCAATAACCGACTGGTGAACGATGTTCTCGCAGTGATTGCTAAACACGGCACTATCGAAGAAATAAATCGCAAGTCAGAGCAAGCGCGTAGGCTCCCCAATCTGCTAGCGCGACTCAAAGCGATAAATTCCCCATTCCTTCCTGATTTGAAATGGCTGTTGAAGCAACGTGACCAAGGCGCATTCATCAGGATCGCTGACTATCGCCGCAAGGTACTGGGAGACCGCGTTGACAGAATGAACTTCAAGAAAGCAAACGCAGTCACACTGGAAATCAGTGCATTCCAGTATTTCCCGTGGCTCATAACGCAAGCCAAGCAAGCAATCGACAAGGGTGAACTTATGCCCGGTCGATTCATTCGCGTCCGAAACATGAAGGAATCAGAATCCGATCAAGGAGATCTGCTCGCCGGAATGGCAGCCATGCAGATTATCGGCGCCTCTTACGTAGACACACTCGACACCAAAGGCACAGATGGCTCCAATGTTCACTTGGGTGGACCTGACACAATCACGGGCTATTTTGGTGGTATTGGTGAACCCAACGATTATGCAATCAAGTGGCTCGACGAGTTTCTGTACTATTATACCAATTATGGGATATACCAAGTGCTCAACATCAACGCCGGCACAATTCTCATCGGCTACTTAATTCACCGACTCGGAATCAATAACGAATTCAAGATCTCCGTATTCGTCGGGACTGACAATTCATATTTCATCCTTTGGACTCTCATGATGGCGAAGCTATTTGCGCGTCCGGACGGCACGACGCCGTTAATCGGCTTCAACCTGAGTAACTCTGTGGACAAGAATACAATTGAGGA
>JBEKPE010000016.1:0-23116 GCA_049521055.1 Bathyarchaeia archaeon | reverse complement strand
CCCCAGGCGTCAAGTAGCCTGCGAGAATGGGTACTGAGTTAACAGGGTTGGTGTGAGGTTATTTTACTATGGATTCGAGTGGGACGTAGGTGTCGGTGTCGTGAACAGCGCCGAGCTTGGCGATCTTGTTCTCAACTAGAGAAGCTATTTTCTTAGTGGGTGGGTTCACGAAGCTCTTTTCAACCTCCAGTTCAGCCAGGACGTCTGCTTTTCCGAAAAGCAGGTAGATGCCGCGGACTTCTGGCAAGGCTAGTAATTTGCTCATTAGTTCCTTCTCCTTGCCTGCTTCGCTCATGACGAAGACGAAGCCTTTCTGGGTCGGGCGCTCAGGCGGTGTTGAGGGGCGAACTTCTGCTTCGATGGGTATGATCGTTCTAGTGTCGATGACGCCCCCAGCCTTCCTCACCTTATCGACGACAACTTCGGCAACCCGTTGCCTTGGGTCAATCTCTGTTTCGTCGGATTCGAGGGCTACCAGTAAGTCGAATTTGCCTGTGATCAGATGAATCTCGCGAACCTCGGGCAGAGCCTTGAAACGCTCAAGAATATCTTTCTCCATCCCCGGCTTCGTCTTTACGAGAAGAAAACTCCTCAAACCAACCACTAACTATCAGTTCAATTCAGTCTTCGTTTTAGCGTCATATAAGGTTTGGAGAAAATCACGACCCGCCAAACTCAGTTCTCATGACAACGAAGGGAAACTCAATCAAACGTGAATTTCTATTTGTGCTCCTTTACTCAGAATCGATCAAATTCACGTGCCGAGTTGATCTAGGTTTCCTGTATGAATCATCCACAATCCGTTTTATTCGGAAGATGATTGTGACTGCGAGGTGAATGCGGATGGTTCCAACTGGCCTGATATTCCTAGGTTTACTGGTCAGAACGATCCTCGGTGCAGCAGTTGTCGTTGCATTGGTCTGGTTGATGTTCAAGCTCGGTAAACTAGCGGAAGCGTACACCAAGAAGCTTCAGCCAAAGTAGTTCAGGGGGAAGTTTGTCATGTTCTGTTCTAGCTGTGGCGCCGAACTCCCGCCCGAAGCACAAGTCTGCCCGAGATGTGGCGTAGTTATCGCTCGGGCATCTCCCACCCCTCTAGGAACACCCCAGAACGCCGACCAGATCATCGCCGAGAATCCCCCACCTGAACTACAGCAGGATCAATCCTCGATCCCACTGAATGAGGGTGAAAGGATTCTGTGGCATAAGGAAACAACTCGGGGGCTCATCCACAAGGAAGTGGTCATGGAAGAGGCGGTTACGAACAAGCGCTGCATGAAATACAACACAGAGGGGAAGCAGGTCGTGGCTCAAATAGGAATCACCCATTTGCCTGAAGTGGTCATAATGAACGTTCACAGAGTCAACGACTCCCTCGGAGGTGGCGTATTTCTGACCCCTCGAATGTTCGGCCTACCAGGCCTAGGAGGCTTCGGAGTTTACGGTGGCCCGAGGCGCGGGTTGCTCAAGGTTTTCGGGGACATCTCCTTCCTTAGCGAGGGCAAAGTGATAATGACTTTCGAGAACGTGAAAGACCCGCAGGGCGTTAAACAGTTAGTAGAAGCGTTGAAACGCCAAGGAGGCTTTCAAGGACCTCGCAGAGTCCGCCCGTGGTTAGGGCCACCGTTCAGGCCTAAGCAGCAATAGAGCCATTCTATGCTATGGTTGCCGTCGATACGGAGTAGATAGGTGGTAACCATTGTGCTATCAGCCGCCAACTCTTGCCCTCGTCGGCGCTGTGAAAAAGGTGTCCCATCCTAGTGCCAACATACACACCCACTGGATCTAGGTGGTCTGTAGCTAATCCTTCCCTGTAACAGCCCACGTACGCTTTCTCCTTCGGCATGCCTTTGGTGCGTTTCTTCCAAGTTCTCCCAGCGTTTTCTGTTTCGTACACTGCAAACTCTTTGTTTGCCATGACCCGGAAGAAATCCCCCTCCTCCGGCATCACGTAAAACCTCTCGGAATCACGTGGATGTGTTGCCATGGGAAATCCGAAAGTGCTCGGTAAGCCTTTTGAGATTTCAACCCAACTCTCAGCAGCGTCCTCGGAACGGTAGACACCGCAGTGGTTTTGCTGGTACAGGCTGTCGGGTTTCTTTGGGTCCATGACGAGCTTGTGCACGCACTGCCCGAATTCGGGGTACTTGACGGGGGCGAAGTCTGCGCGTACATTCTTGTTCTTGACGTTCCAAGTTTCTCCTGCGTCCTAAGACTTGAACACCCCGACCGAGGAAATACCTACGTACATTCGCTTCGGGTGAGAAGGATCCAAGACGATGGAATGAAGACAAAGCCCGCCGGCCCCAGGCTGCCATTCGGCGCGGGACGGGTGGTTGTTAAGATTCTGGTTCATCTCCCAGCTGCTACCGCCATCCTCGCTTCGGAATAGCGCCCCGGGAGCCACTCCAGCATAAACGGCATCCGGCTCGTCAGCAGGTCCCGGCTCAACATGCCAAACATTTTCCACTTGCAAGCCTGAACCCTCAGCGAAGCGCGGAGGCTTCTCAGCGTTCTCCCATGACTTTCCAAAATTCCTGCTTCGCTGAACGGTCGGGCCGAAGTGACCGCTGTTAACTGCAGCGTAAATCGTCTTCCCGTCACGAGTGTCGAAGATCATGTGGAAGACGGGGGAGCTTTGAAGGAATGGGCCCTTCATCTTCCAAGCCTTCCTTCGACGATCGGATTGAAGAATGAACGCGCCCTTTCGGGTTCCTAGAAGAACATTTACTTCCGCCTTACCTTTCTTAGAGGCCATTCTTGGTTCCTTAACCTCCAGCTACCGCAGGTACTATTCTTACGCGATCTCCTTCTTTGAGCTTTGTCATGATGCCGTCCCCTGAGCGAATGTCTTTTCCATTCACGAATACGTTCACATACCGTCTTAGTTCATTACTCTCGTTAAGGATGAACGCCCTTAGACCTGGAAAAAGCCCGTCCAGTTTCTGTAGGGTCTCCTCTACTGTGGACGCATCCACCTGTAGGTCGGATTGATTCTGAGTGTATTGCCGTAGCGCAGCAGGAATATTCACTTTCACCGGCAAAAGGGTTCAGAAGAAATCAAGGGGATTGAATAATTAAAGCTCAACAAAATTGTTTCATATTGTTGCAGCAAGGGAGCGGTTGGCCACTGCGACTCCTGATCCGGGTTGAAACCGATAGGCCTGTTTCTCGAGTGAGCCCTCTATGGCGGAGAGGGTGGCTAGGATATCGCTTCTGTTTACATTGCCCATGTGCCCGACCCTGAACGCCTTATCCTTCAGCGGCCCCAACCCACCCGCAACCACAACACCATAACCCTCCGCCATCGACTTGCGAAATTCGATGTCGCTAACTCCCTTGGGATAATACGCGACTGTGAGTGTGTTTGACGCGGCTGAATCTTCACATAGAAGCTGAAGCCCCATGGCTCTGAGGCCTGAGCGAAAGGCGGTAGCCAGTTTTGCGTGGCGTTTGAATCTCTCTTCCAACCCTTCCGACAGGATCATTCTGCAGCTCTCGTGTAAGGCGTAGAACATGTTGACGGCTGGAGTCGCGAAGTATTTCGTAGGTTCTTGAAGTATCGGTAGCCAACGCTTGATGTCTCCGTAGTAGGATGATGGCGGAGTTCTCCGTTTCTCCCTAACCCCGAGAGCTTTCGCGTCAAACGAGATCACCGTCATACCTGGCGGTGCGGCGAGGGCCTTCTGTGATCCGGTGAAGCAAACATTGATTCCCCAATCATCAACCCGAACATCCATCCCGCCCATCGAACAAACCGAATCGACAACAAACAAAGCACCCTTCGCCTTTGCCAGTGAACCAAGTTCTTTCACTGGATTGGCAACGCCGGTCGAAGTATCGACATGCACCACCATCACAACCTTGTATGCCGTCTCTGATAGTTTCCTCTCGATATCCTCTATTCGAGCAGCGGAACCCCACGGCACATCCACCTTGTCCACGTTAGCTCCAAGGTTGTTTGAAATCTCTGCGAGGCGATCTCCGAAATATCCGGCTGAAATCGAGAGCACTTTGTCTCCCGGTTCAATTATGTTTGAAAGTGCGACTTCAGCGCCGAGGGTACCGGTCCCCGCCAACGGGAGTATAGTTCCCTTCGTCTGGAATATCTTGCCCAGATCGGCAACGGTTTCCTTGAATACGGTCGCGAACGCCGCGCTCGTGTGCGAAATCGTTGGACGAGCCATCGAACGTAGAACCTGTGGGTCGACGTTCGTTGGGCCGGGAATCATCAGGAGATCACGTTCAGTCATTACCAGAAGCGCCTCGACGTGCGTGGGCTAGCCAAACGAGATTAAGCTTTCCGCAGCATTCCACGGATACTATTTACTGGAAATTGTGCTGGATGGACGTTAGATGAGTCGGGGTCCACACTTATTATGTCCCATGGGAAGATTTTCCTGCGGTGCCGGGGTAGCCTAGCTAGGTAAGGCGACAGAGTCCCAGCGGATACTTGGGACGTTGAGCCTCGAGATCTACGAAACAGTTTGGGCCAAGACAGCTGTTGGTCCTCTGGGCCTCGTGGGTTCAAATCCCACCCCCGGCGCTTCAACGATAACCCACGGGGTCATGGGTAGGCTCTTCACGAACGCTTTCTCGATGCAAAACAAGCTACAGACCATCAACAACCCGCAACTCCATCAACACCCTAAGAGAGATAGCAAAGAAAGCCAACCTACTCAATCAGGATACCGCGGACACCATCTCGAAACGAGACAAATACCACAAATGCATAAGTGCAATTATTGAGTTAGCGTCGCCCAGACCTCATATTCAAAGAAAGGTTGATCAGATTATGAAAATGAATCCTGTAATACATTTTGAAATGCCCGCAGAGGATAGGAAACGTATGATTGGGTTTTATGCGAGCGTTTTTGGTTGGAAAATCCAACAGCTGGGCCCCGAGATGGGAGACTTCGTTCTTGTTACTACCACTGAATCTGACGACAACGTTCCAAGGAAACCCGGCACGATCAACGGAGGCTTTTACCAGAAGACGGGTGATATAGGCCAAACTACCACTGTGACCATTCAGGTCGATGACATCAAGGCACACATGAAGAAGATTGAAGCGGCTGGCGGAAAATTATCTGGTGAACCGATGGACATACCCGGTGTCGGTTGGTTTGCATCGTTCTTTGATACGGAAGGCAATAGAGTAAACATACTCCAGCCCCGCTGAGAATATCAACGGTTCCGAACTCAGCTCTTCATCGAATTCTTCATGTTCGAATGCCATTAGATTTGAGAACTATACCCGCGAGTTTTCCTTCCACTTCGTTGTGTGCGGGACACCGTCTACGTAAGTGTTGGTCATGCACTCTTCGAGTTCGAACTCAAAGCAGATGTATCTGTCCTTCGGAGTGTAAGGGCATCCCTTAACTGCCAAGTCTCGTGTGACCGAGTCGGTCACTAAGTGTGCACGACCGGCTAAGCTGAACTCTCCGTTAGTTCCATTCATGTCGGTAACGAGCGAGTGTATTGCATAGAGTCCGTTGCGTTGCAAGTCCTGCCCTTTCGGGGAAGTAGGCTCCATGAAAGCAAAGAGGTGGTCTGATGCCACAAACGGAGTGAATGGATGAACTCTTGGATACCCATTCTTCCGAACGGTCGCCAAATACATAACCCTGTACTCCAGCCTCTTCAATCCGAACTCTGCCATCTCTGGCTGAAGTGCTGCAAATTCTTCCCACGTTAACAACTTCACTCACGTGCCTCTTGATACCGCGCTAATGAAAACGCTTCTCAGCAAATGTGAGAGGAAATCGTTAAAAACTACTAAGGCATGCCCAAAATCGGTTTCGGTGAAATCGGCATGACAACATTTGTCCTCGTGCCTGGAGCTTGGTTAGGAGGGTGGGCCTGGAAGAAGGTCGTTCCACTGCTCGAGCAGAAGGGACACGGGACTCATGCCGTCACTTTGACAGGGATGGGAGAAAGGGTCCATCTCGCTTCCAAGGACGTCGGCATTGAAACCGCAGTTCAAGACGTTCTGAACGTGATTAGCTACAATGACCTGAACGACATCGTGCTGGTAGGGCATAGCTTCGCCGGAAAGGTCGTAGCAGCTGTGGCAGACCGTGCACCCAAAAAGGTGAGGTTGCTCCTTTACCTGGACGCCTTCCGGCCTGAAAAGGTAAGAACTCCGCAGGGCAGTTTCGATGTCGCAGAGTGGCACGCGCCTCCCGGTAGTTGGACGATCCCCCTAACCAGGGAGATCCTTGACACCATTGGAAAAGACGTTCACGGTCAGGACCGCGACTGGATGCTATCCAAGGCGACGCCCTGGCCCAAGAGGCACGTCACCGACCCGGTAACGCTCTCCGAGAACTTTGACTCGCTTAAGCGTGCTTACATATTTTGCACTGGAGGAGGCGACAATGTGGAAGCAATCCTGAAGGAAAAATTGGATGGCCCCTACAAAGTGATCGAATCAGGGCACTTTCCCATGATAACAAAACCTGACGAACTAGTTGAAGACATGCTCTCTCTGGCCGGCGGCTTCATTCCGTAACATTCCAACTCCCAGGTCTCGGGAAATCAACGCGATTCTAGGTCCGAGCCAGCGCTTGGGGCGTGCAAATTCAATCGCACACCTCGTTCGGTAAAAGAGACGCCTGTAGCAGGGTTAGGTGAAACTAGTGTGCGGTCGCCGGGACTTCCGACAACAAATGTGGTCGGAAATCCGCGTGGGTAGTGTCAGTAATGTTTAGGTAAGAAATAGGATCAGTCTCCGGTCTCATGACCTCGGAACCTCCAAGGTACTCCACGAAGGAATTGTCATCGAGAACTTGGGGAGATTTTGAGAGGCTCTTTCGGAAGAAAAGTGAATGGGGAGGCTGTTGGTGCATGATCTTCCATCGACCGGGGCCCCTACCCAAGAGGGAGGTGGAACAGTTGACCAAGGATCAAAGGGCTGCAAGGAACCGCCAAGACAAGAAAGACTTGGTGGATAAGGGATGCTCGCACGGCATACTGGTCTACTCCCATGGAGAACCAATAGGGTGGTGTCAATATGGTCCCGGAGAAGAGTTGCCACGTATCGACGCCGGACGCATATACAAGAAGCTCTCGCTCGATGGTGGGGGCAAGAGGCTGTGGAGAATCACGTGCTTCTGGGTTGACAGAAGACATCGTAACCGCGGAGCCGCAAGCGCCGGCTTGAATGCTGCACTCAACTCCATAAGGAAAAAGGGAGGAGGATTGGTCGAAGCGTATCCAGCCACTCGCAAAGGATTCCCGGCGGACTGGTTTGGCACCTTGTCGATGTTCAAGAACGAAGGGTTCGCGGTCGTGGCACCATTTGGCAAGAGCAACGTCTTGATGCGACGGACAATCTAGGACTTCAGACGGCTACGGAAGGGAGCTTTGGGACCAAGCATCTCGTCTGATGCATACTATTCTGATTGGAGGGGTGCTGTGAAACTAATGTGCGGCCGTCGGGATTTCAACAAGGGTAATCGACGAAGAGTAGGCTTGAAATCTAATTTGCGCATTGTTATTCGAGGATTTTAACTGCTGACCGAGTTGATTGATTGTTGTACTCTGTTGGGCAACTCAGTTGGGCACTTTTTCCCTAAACACGCCAAATACTCAGGGCACTGTTCGTTTGTTTCTCGAAATGGCCATAGCCCATGTCGGGCTAGAATTACGTTGATTTCTTTCAGGTTCCTAGGTTCCCGGAAAGAGCCGAATCCTTCGATGGAAAGGCGATATTCTGAATTGCGAACCTTAACCTGAGCTTTGCTTTTCGGCACTCCATTCTCAAGTACGCAGTCAAGGCGGTAAATTCCATCTGGACACTTCGTCCACATTTTCTTAGCACTCTCAGTTACCCTTCGCACCGAGCGTGAAGAGAGTAACCTTTCCTTTCAAACACATTCATTTGCGCTGAAGTAGTATATGGAGATTTGCGATCAATATAGAAATCGGAAAGGAGTTACCCGGAAGCTCTCCTATGAATTCGAACTAGGGCTGGCTCTACTTCAACTGAAGTAGAGATTCGGTTTCATTGATCTGCTCAGAGAAAATCTTCCTGTCCTCTTCATCTTTGATGGATTCCAATTCCTTTCGCGCCTTCACGACGTAATCTCTAGCTAGCTGAGGTTGCTGCGCAATCGCATAGGCCCGGGCGAGCCCTTCATAGGCGGATGGGAGCAAGTCGGATAGATTATTCTTAATCATCAATTCTAGAGATGACTTGGCAAACAGTAGGGAAGCTTCTGCCTGTTCGAGGTCGGCGTAGACTCGTGACATTTGCCATTCCCCGACGGCGAGGTTTCGGGCGTTCCCGACCAACCCCCAATGATACCTTGAGGCATGTGCTAGGATCAACATCTGCCTGTCGTCGTCCGGCGTTCGATTCTTCTTCTCGAGATAGTCCCAAGTCTTGTTGAAGCATTGTTTCGCGGTTTTTCTATGGAATTCCGATTCTTGCTTTGATAGTGCGGGCATAGCTTCGAGACCCAATTGTGACGAGTTTAGTCTATGCTATCAAGCTTCGTGAACGGTTTTCTGACTCCATTCGCCTTTCTTCATTTTAAGCCCAGGAATACCCCAACTCCAGGAGACTTGTGGGGTTATCCGGAGATACTTTCCAGGCCCGAACATGCCGTTACGCTCCACGACCTCCGCAGTTCCGAATAACTTTATTCCCCGAGGCTTCCATGGGTCAACAGATTCCAGATCGTCGATCACTAACCCGACTCGGTTGTTGCCAGCTCTGACGCTCTTGTATTTGCGAGTACGGAGAAAGATGCCCTGACTGTGGCTTCCGACGTAGAAGTATTTGTCATCGAATTCGAACGCCACTGGGACGACCTCCGGTTGACCCTTATTGGATACAGTCGCAATCCTAGCGAGTCGCTGGGACTTCAGGTATTCAATCTCTGATGCTGAAAATGGCAAGCCTACTCTTGCTGTAGTCTGCCTAACCAGGATTTATTGACTTGCCTTTGGCCGGCCAGTGCTAGGTCGACACTAGAATCCGCACGTCCCATCTACGCTCTGAAACGCTCTAATTGGTCCTTTTTTATCTGGGTAGCTTGGCTATTCAGAAGCCCTCAGGACAAGATTGGGTGGAAGAAATGAGTAGCGTAAACTTGTCGGATTTCGCGTACACGAGTGCGGTTGATGAATACACGGACTATGTGGTCTACAAGAAGCTGGCAGGCCTAGGGTTTGAGAAGCGACACAAATTTAGCGGCACATTGAAACGACTGTCTGGGATGGAGTATGGGCACTACCGTTTTTGGAGCAGATACTGTCCCGAAAGAAAGATCGGCGTAAGCAATCTGAAAGTTTACTTCATAATTCTCATACGCTTGTTGCTGGGAGTCACATTCGCGGTTAAGTTTCTTGAAAGAAACGAAATGAGCACAATCAAGAAGTACAAGGAAGTCGCGCACCAAATCCCGCAAAGAGACCGCGCGCAGTTCAGAAGGATGGTAGCTGATGAAGTGGAGCACGAGAATGAATTCGCGGGACAGTTTGATGAACCTCACATAAAGTACATTTCATTCATAGTTCTCGGTCTCGCGGACGCTTTAGTGGAGATCGCAGGAATTCATGCAGGCTCGTTGGGAATCTATAACTCGACTGAGCTGGCAGGTTTAGCAGGGATCATAGCGGGTGCAGCAGCCTCCATAGCCATGGCGTCAGCGGCCTTTGCCCAAGCGAAAACTGGTTTCAAAGGTTCGGCGACTCTTTCAGCAATCTACACGGGCGTATCCTATTTCATTACCGCTGTAATCCTAGCCACGCCGTACTTTCTGACAAAGATAATGGTTGGCGCTCTGACGGTGTCATTGTTGCTCGCGGTTGTTTTGATAGCTTTCATCAGCTTCTACGGATCAGTAATTTCCGGCGCCGCATTCAGGAAAGACTTCATCGAGATCACGAGCATCATGTTCGGCGCAACAGTTGCACTTTACCTAATCGGAACCATCATCAGATACCTAGTAGGAATAACAATCTAAAGCAGGCACGTAGCCGCGCATCTTTCGACAAACTTAGCAAAGCTCATTAGGAAACATTCGGCCCATAGTTGGTGCGGGCTTAACCCGTGTGGTCAACTTGACGCGCAAACCACAAAATGAAGAGGAAATTCGGCCTGCTTTGGCCGCCTAACTCCCCTCTTTTTCTTTTCGTCAGACAGTTAGGTTGGTTCTTTGATTAGGTCAGCCCACACTTTAGCCGGCTTCCAGTTGTACACGATTGTTTTGAGTCTGGTCATTTCCTCGATGCTGTATCCGATTCCTTCCCTGCCTATTCCAGAATCCTTGTTGCCCCCGAATGGATAGTAGCCAACACCGTGACGCGGGGCGGCGTTTATCGTCACTTCGCCATCTTCTAAGCGCTTGGCCACTTTCCTTGCGAGATTGATGTCGTTTGTGAAAACGCAGGAATCTAATCCGAATCTTGACTTGTTTGCAAGCTGAATAGCCTCGTCAACGTCTTTCACATGTCCGATCGGGATAACGGGCCCGAAGGTTTCCTCCCACATGACCCTGGCATCGATAGGAACTGCATCCAGAACAGTAGGTTGGTAGTAATTGCCCTCATGCTTTCCTCCGGTGAGCAGCTTTGCCCCCCTCCTTATCGCGTCTGTGACAAGCTCATGAACTCGCTCAACAGCGCTGTGGTCTATTAGCGGGCCTAATCTAACGGATGAATCACGCGGATCCCCCATCTTGTAAGAACCAACTTCTTTCATCAGCCTCTCTACGAATATGTCCGCGATTTCCTGTTGGACAAAAACTCGTGAAATTGCATCACATCTCTGGCCACTGTAGCTCAGCGACCCCTTGACAGTTTCAGTCACTGCAAGATCCAGATTGGCATCCTTGAGTATGATGGCGCATCCTTTTCCTCCGAGTTCCATGTGCAGCCCCTTGAGACCTGCGACCCTCGCTAGAGTTTTTCCAACATCGGTACTGCCAGTGAATGTCAACATGCTGATTTTATCGTGAGCTGCAAGATATTCGCCGATGGGCCCTCTCCCAGTAATCACGTTTAGAGATCCCTTGGGGATACCTGACAGGTCCAGTAGTCTTGCGAACATTAGAAAGGAAAGTGGGTCTTTGCTCGAGGTTTTTACTACGACCGAGTTTCCAGCGAGAAGAGCTGGAATGACTTTGGTAGCGGTTATGTATAGTGGGTAATTGAATGGTGAGATTGCTAGGATGACTCCCAACGGTTCCCTAAGCACGTCTGCGTCGGTTCCAAGTGTCTCATCAGACCAGTCCCCAGGTATGTGTTCCCCTCGAATCTTTCCATACTCCTCGGGGGTAAGTTTCAATCGTTCTGCGGTCGCCTTGACTTCGCCTTCAGCATTGGATGTAGGCTTGCCGGCTTCTAGGGTTAGGATCGATACGAATGATTCTGTGTTCTGCAATAGCAGTTCGCGTGCGCGTTGGAAGATCTCAATCTTCTTTACTGCTGGAATGACTCTGATCAAATTGCGGCTAATGTACGCCGCTTCTACCGCACGGCCAGCCTCCCCCTGAGATGAACTAGGGACGGTCGCAACCAAGCCACCGTCAATAGGACTACGAACCTCAATCCGTTCCTTTAGCGAAACCCATGCGCCATCAAGGAGCATTTTGAATTCTAATGATCCAGAGCCGGACAAATCGTAAATGGGTTCGAAAACCTTTGCAAGCTTCGGCTCGTGCCGAATTGTTACCATGCCTATGGCCTCCATCGACTCCTAATCGAGTATCGCTTCGGCCTCTATTTCTACGAGAATTTCTGGGCTGATCAGTTTCTTCACCTCGACCATGCTAGTTGTCGGTCTGATGTCCTTGAAGACTGCACCATGGGCCTTTCCGACCTCTTCCCATCGGCTTATGTCGGTAACGTAAATTCTCGTCCTAATCACATCTTCGAGCTTGGAACCAACTGATTCCAGGGCGCCTCGAATATTATTCAGAGCTTGAAGAGTCTGCTTCCCCGGATCTCCGACACCGACCAGTTTCCCTTCAGAGTCCGTCGCAGTCGTACCGGAAACATGCACGATTTTGCCTACCCTGATTGCTCGCGAATAACCGACTATCGGCTCCCATTTCGTCCCCGAAGAATACTTCACCCTATCAGACATGTTCATCCACGCCCCACCCGACTTGGACCGCGTCTATAAAGCGTCCCTACAAGTTTGCACTTGGGAGTGAGGCCTAGGTTTTCTTAGCCTGAATGAACGAAACAGGCCAGTCAAAGCTGAAGCTTCTGTTCCTAGTGTAATCCTTCAAACCATCTGCAAGCTCACGATACAATAGTGTACGCTCTTTCTTGGGTAATTCTTTGAATTCCCGTCTCAGGCTCGCACTACTGAATCGCATGTCAAGGAAATCGTATACCCCGCCAAGACGAACACGGTACGTTCGTTCCTTGACCATTAATCGTGTGAAACCGGCCCGTCTAAGTTCCCGAAGCTGAAAGCTGAGAGACATTTTCCGATTTCCGTATCGCTCGAAAATGGCGAGAGCGGTTCGTTGATTTCTTAGCGTAGCCGAAGGATTGGCGGTTCGATGTCGTTGCAGGACCTCTCCGAAAATCCTGTGCACCTCAACGTTCTTCAGACGCCAATTATTGTATGCAAAGCAACCACCCTTCTTTAGGACCCTATACGCTTCAGTTGCCACTTCATCGAAATTAACGAATGATATTCCGCAATTCGAGACCACTGCGTCGAAAAGGTCGTCCGGGAAGTACAAATGCCTGGCATCCATAAACAAGAACCTCAGATTCTTCGGGCTAGTTTTCGAGGTTTTGCGAATTGCTGCGTTCAACATCCACCTCGACCGATCAATACCAAAAACAAAACCTCCGCGCCCCACAACCCTAGCCGCCTCTAACGCGGCGACACCAGTCCCAGTCCCAAGATCAAGTGCAACCTGCCCTCCAGAGATTCCAGCGGCACCGACCAGATCACGCGCGAATCTACGAAAGATCGGAACCCAATGGGCCTCCCACGCCGCCGCATCTTCGTCCCAGAAACCCTGTCGAATCCTATCGGCCTCCTCAACCGTCATCCTCAAAGAGTAGCACTTAACCGTCCGGAGCCTAAACCTCTCAACTTAACATTTGTCGCCGTTCCTATGCGCGTTTTTCAATCATCAACTAGACTTTTGGTTCATTTAATTTAAGGCGGTTCGGAAGGAATGTTCTGGACGAATCATCGATGAACGTTGGGCCGCCAGAAAGACCGTGGATGGGCAGTTGGCCTGAACACGTACCGAAGTCAATTGGTTACCCAGAGATCTCTCTAGGTCAGATGCTTCACAGATCTGCAGAGAGCTTTCCCGAAAGCTCTGCTTTGCACTATTCGAAACAGAAAATTAGTTTCTCTGAACTCGAAATGCTTGCAGGAAGGTTTGGAAAGGCTCTCCAAGAACGCGGGGTTGGGAAAGGAGCGCGAGTCGCTCTTTACCTTCCGAATATTCCTGAGTTCGTTGTCGCATATTATGGCGTGCTAAGGATAGGCGCGATCGGTGTTGCAATCAGCCCGCTGTACAAAGATAGAGAACTACTCCACATCCTGAGGGACTCAGAAGCGAGAATCATTGTTTGCTGGGACAAACTCCTAAGATTCGTGGAAGCGACCCGAAACAAGTGGAAACTCGATCACGTTATCACGGCCACCGGCCTTGATGTATCATTACGGGCCTCTACTCTAACTCAGGGAAATTCTACATTAGAAACTGAGGATATGAATACACTTATCGCGAAGAATGATGGCGTATCATCGCTCGTTCAGGTTCTTCCGAGGAAGGATGTCGCCCTCCTGCAGTATACCGGGGGAACGACTGGTGTGCCTAAGGGCGCGATGTTAACCCACCATAACCTCGTGACTAACGCGACTCAATTCGCCACTTGGCTGAGGATGAAAGCTGGAGAAATTCACCTTGCTGCCTTGCCCCTATTCCATATCTACGGCATGACGGTGGCGATGAATGCGCCCATCCTCACGTCCGGTTCGATCGCCCTCATTCCTGACCCGCGTGACACTAACGCAATTCTTCAAGCTATCGATGACTTGAAGCCGACGGTCTTCTGCGGCGTCCCAACAACGTACCTTGCAATAATCAATCGATCCGACGTGGACAGGGATAGGTTGAGTTCAATTCGCGTTTGCGTATCAGGAGCATCACCCCTACCGATGCAAGTTCAACAAAAATTCGAGGAGTTAACCGGAGGAAGACTTGTGGAAGGGTATGGCTTAACCGAAGCGAGCCCCGTTACCCACGTCAACCCACTTGATAGAGCAGAAAAGAACCGTTCGGGTTCAATCGGCATTCCAATTTCGAACACGGAAGCGAAAATAATGGACCCAGAAACGGGGGAACACGTTCAGACACCTGGAACCGCTGGAGAATTGGTGATACGTGGACCACAAGTCATGGTCGGCTACTGGCATAACGCTCAGGAAACGAAGATGGCACTTCGAAACGGTTGGTTATACTCAGGGGATATCGCGACCATGGATTCGGATGGATACTTCCGCATCGTAGACCGCAAGAAGGATATGATCAATGTTTCCGGAATGAAAGTCTGGCCGAGAGAGGTGGAAGAAGTGTTGTATGAACACCCAGCCATCAAAGAAGCAGCCGCGGTCGCGACGCCTGATCCGACCAGCGGAGAATGCGTGAAGGCCTTTGTTATCTTAAGAGACGAATACAAAGGAAAACTTCAACCCTCCGAGATCGTTGAGTTCTGCAAACAAAGAATTGCCAACTACAAGGCTCCGAAGATAGTTGTGTTTCAAGATACACTGCCTAAGAGTTCAGTCGGCAAGATCCTTAGAAGAGAACTCAGAGGCAAAACAATGTAGACCAGTTGCTTTGAAGCCTTTCCACTCCCTCGTCAACACTTAAGCGTCGAGTAATCTCTGCCGCGCACCGTCTGGTATTTAGACTAAACAGTTAAGAAGCCGCCGACTTCGAGCGCTTACAGATTTGCAAGTGATCCGAAATGGCGCTTCGTGAAATACTTCCAACCAAGACAATGATATTCCCTGAATACCGTGCGAACCTAAAGATTCTCGCTGAAATTCATCGAGAAAGCTTAGAGAAACCTGACGCTTTCTGGCGAAAAATCGGGGATGAGCTCTTCTGGTATGAGAAGAAGGGGCCCGCCTTTGAGGAAATGGCCCAACCGCCTTATGGCCGCTGGTTCCCGGAGTGGAAGAGCAATATTTCGTATAATGCCCTCGATCGCCATGTTTCTGGGCCGAAGAAGAACAAGATCGCCTATTATTGGGAAGGAGAGAACGGAGACAAACGAACGCTCACTTACAATGAGCTCTACGAAGAAGTTAACAAGTTTGCTTCCGCTCTTAAGAAGCTGGGAGTCAAGAAAGGCGATAGGATCACAATATACCTCCCCATGATCCCTGAACTTCCAATCAGCATGCTCGCGGCCGTCAGAATCGGAGCGATTCACTCCGTAATCTTCGCAGGCTTCACCGCTCAATCAATCGCAAACAGAATAGATGACTCGAAATCTAAGCTCGTCATAACCGCAGATGGGTCCTTCAGGAAAGGAAAGACGCTGGAACTCAAAACAATCATAGATGCAGCCATCAAGCAAACGAGCGGTGTCGAAAAAGTCATCGTCGTAAGAAGAGCAAAGAACCAAGTCAACATGGAAACGGGGCGCGATTTATGGTATCATGACCTGATAGCCTCAGCGGAGAAGTACGTCGAACCGGAACAAGTGGAAGGAATCCACCCGAGTTTCATCCTCTACACTTCCGGTACAACTGGAAAGCCGAAGGGAACTACTCACAGCAACGGCGGCTACATGACATGGGCGCACTACACCCAGAAGGCGGTTTTCGACGTTAACGATAACGACATCTATTGGTGCACCGCAGACATCGGTTGGATAACTGGACACACATACATCGTCTACGGGCCTTTGATACGCGGCATTACATCACTGATGTACGAGGGCACCCCAGACTATCCACAGCCTGATAGATGGTGGGATCTCGTCGAGAAGTACAAGGTCACAATCATCTACACAAGCCCTACAGCCATTAGAATGCATATGAAATTCGGCGAGCAATGGGCTCAGAAACACAACCTAAAGTCCTTGCGGCTACTCGGCACGGTAGGCGAACCCATCAACCCTGAAGCATGGAAATGGTACTTCAAGAACATCGGCCGGGAGACAACACCCATCGTTGACACTTGGTGGCAGACCGAGACGGGTGGGATCCTGATCAGCCCTCAACCCGGAATCGTGCCGATTCCACTGAAACAAGGATCGGCAACATTGCCTATTGCCGGTGTTGATGCAGATGTTTACAGTGAGAACGGTGCGCCAACTAAAGCGGGAGAGAAGGGCTACATGGTCATTAAACGGCCTTGGCCGGGTCAATTCATGACTCTGTGGAATGACGCTGACAAATTCAAACAGGTCTACTTCACGCGGTTCCCAGGAATATATTACGCCGGAGACTACGCCATGAAAGACGATGACGGTTACTTCTGGCTCCTAGGGCGAGCTGATGAAGTGTTGAAGGTTGCAGGCCATAGAATAGGAACAATCGAACTTGAGGATAGTTTGATTGCACACCCCGCGGTGGCTGAGTCTGCCGTAATCGGAAAATCCGACCCCGTGAAGATGGAGGTACCAGTGGCTTTCGTCGTCCTCAGACCGGGCTTCAATCCTACCCCTGAGCTCAAAAAGGAACTCAAAAACCAGGTGAGAAACACAATCGGCCCAATCGCAGTCCCCGAGACAATCTACTTCGTCAGCAAACTACCCAAAACACGTAGCGCCAAAATCATGCGACGAGTAATGAAGGCAGTTGTTGAGAATAAGGCCATCGGCGATGTAACTACAATTGAGGATGAAACGAGCGTAGACGAAATGAAGAACGCATACAGCGGTCTTCAAGCCGAGATGAAGAGCTGATTTTCGATAAGGAGGTGAGTTGAGATGAGCGATAAGGTATCATTACTCGCAAACCCCGCCCCCCTTGGCTTGATGGGGTTTGGCATGACAACAGTCCTACTCAACCTGGCGAACATGGGCCTATTCGGAGTCAACAGCATAATCCTCGCAATGGGAATATTCTACGGTGGACTCGCACAAATAATAGCTGGCGTAATGGAGTTCCGGAAAGGAAACGCCTTCGGAACACTCGCCTTCACGTCCTACGGAGCATTCTGGCTAACGCTCGTCTTCATCATCGTAGCCTCCATCGAACTCCCCGCACTCACCCCCGACAACAACGGATGGGCGGCGTACCTGTTCCTTTGGGGCCTGTTCACGCTAATGATGTTCTTCGGAACCCTAAAGACCAACAGAGCGCTTCAAACAGTGTTCCTATCTCTAGCAATACTCTTCTTCCTCCTCACCGCGGCACACTTCATTCCACAACTGCAACTAATTGCCGGAATCGAAGGAGTCTTCTGCGGCTTCAGCGCATTCTACCTCTCCATAGCCGAAATTCTAAACGCAGCCCATAATCACGTCATCCTTCCCATCGGCCCCATAAAAACGGACTAATCTGCAAATAGACAAAGAAAACGGCCTAAAGAGACAGCTACGCGTCGGGTACTGCAAAAGGCTAATGCAGTTCCGACGCGCTTAGTTTACTCGGCAACCGTTGCCGATGCACTCCCTTGACATCGAAGGGAACACCTGAAGGTACTCGAGCAGGTACCATCGGGTATGAATCGAAAATAGGCGATCCATTCTCCACCCTCAGACTCTATGCAGAAGCCGAGCGTAGGCCGACAAACCTGCCCATTCCGTCTACACCTCTAATCAATCGCGAGAAGGAGTTCAAGACGTTGCGCGAAATGCTTCTTCGCGATGACGTGCGACTCGTGACTCTCACAGGATCCGGAGGTACGGGGAAGACACGCTTGGCCTTGGAAGTCGCGTCGACTGTCATTAAAGAATTCCCCCACGGAGCATTCTTCGTATCGTTAGTCCCTGTTACCGAACCAAATCTAGTTCCCTCTGCCATAGTGTCAACCCTGGGAATCATGGAGAAAGTTGGCAAACCAATTGAAGAAACGTTGAAGGACTACTTGCGAGAGAAGCGAGTGTTGCTGCTCCTCGACAACTTCGAACACGTGATTGCCGCAGCATCAGTGGCTACTGTACTTTTGCTCGAGTGTCCCAGACTAAAGATTTTAGTGACTAGCAGAGCCCCTCTGCGTGTTCGAGGCGAACACGAGCTCCCCGTGCCTCCTCTTGCCGTCCCAAACCTCACAAGAATGCCGAAAGCCGAGGAGGTGATAGCTTATGCCGCAGTGGAATTATTCGTCCAACGTGCTCAGGCCATTCGAGCCGACTTCTCGGTGACGACCGATAATGCAAGAACCGTTTCGGAAATCTGCGCAAGGTTGGATGGATTGCCGCTTGCATTGGAATTGGCTGCAGCCCGGATTAGAGTTCTGTCTCCCCAGGCACTCCTCTTGCGATTACAAAAGCGGCTCGAACTCTTGACAGGGGGACCACGTGATCTCCCCGCCAGGCAGCAAACACTTCGCAGCACAATAAGGTGGAGCTACGATCTGCTCGAAGAAGAAGATAAGATATTTTTCCGTCGCTTCTCGGTTTTCGCCGGGAGCTTCTCCTTGGAAGCTGCAGAGGCGATCTGTGCAACAGTAAGAACATCGGGTGAGAAGACCCTTGACCAACTGTCACGACTGGTTGAGAAGAGTCTTCTTCTGAGCGAGACGATTGACGGTGCACTACGATTCAGAATGCTTGAGACTATTCGTGAGTTTGCGTTTGAGTCTCTTACATCAAGTGGTGAGAATGATCAAGTAACCCAAATCTTTGCTGATTATTTCATTTCGCTTGCTGAACGGGCCGAATCCGAGTTAAGGGGGCCGGATCAAGGTATATGGTTGGCAAGACTTGAACAGGATCACGATAACCTGCGCGCGGCTCTGCGCCGGTCCCTTGAAGATGGAAAAACCGAACTTAGCTTGCGATTGTGTTCCTATCTTTGGTTCTTTTGGTACATTCGCGGATATTTGACAGAGGGAAGGGTATGGTTGGAAAGAACGCTCGCCAAGTGTGGAACCACAGTTCCTCGGTTGCGAGCAAAAGCACTCTTGGGTGCCGGAACTCTTGCTGCTTTTCAGTACGATTTTCCAAAGGCCCGTTCGTTATTGAGCGACTCCCTTGCAATATCACGAGAGCTTGGAGATAAGGAAGGGATAGGTAGAAGTCTGAACATCCTAGGAATTGTTGCGCGAAATCAAGGCGATTTCACGGAAGGAAAAGAACTACACGAGGAATGTTTAGCTACATTCCGAGAGTTGGGAGACAAGTGGGGAATAGCCACAGTGCTTAACAGTTTGGGGGTCGGAGCGCGATACCAGACGCATTATGATGAGGCGATACCCATTCATCGACAGAGCCTCGAGCTATTCAGAGAGCTCGGAGACAAACGAAGTACAGCGCGTGCGCTCGCTAATCTAGGATCATTACTCAATAGAAAGGAGGATTATGAGTCGGCAGAAAGACTTCTAGATGAAAGCCTTTCACTTTATCTCGAGCTAGGCGACAAGATCGGAATCGCTGACTCATTATACGAGCTTGGAGGGCTGGCTAGAAGACAACGTGGTTATGATACGGCTATCAAGTGGCTCAACGAAGCGCTCCTCTTGTATGAGGAGATTGGTTCCAAGGACGGAATCGATACATGTTTCGAGGAGTTTGTTGCTTGCGCATGCGCCGAAGAACAGTTTGAAAGAGCCTCTAGACTTCTAGGCGCGGCTCAAGCTATGCGAGAGACGCTAAAGTCGCCAATACCACCGGATTACCTAGCAGAACACGAACGAAACGTGACCACGACACGATTAGCTCTTGGAGAACAAGATTTTGAAAGAGAGAAGAACAAGGGTCGCGAGATGACTCCGAAAGAGGCAGTAGAATACGCACTGGGAGGAGTCCAGAGACGCGTCAAAGAGACCTAACTTGCTGTGCTTTTTCGACAATGCAAAGCTTTTTCCGGTAAACTGTAGATGATATAACCATGACAAAAGACGACGAGCTTCTAACCAAATTAGGTCTGTCCCACGTAGACACGCATACACATTTCACGGAAATCCGCTTCTATAAGCCAAAGACGTTTGCGGATCTCTTAGCGCAAGTCGCTGACGGATTCGAGAAGTTGATGAAGGATCACCCTGAGGCAAAGGGCAAACTCAACATCGATCGCATCGCGATAACCTTCGGCCACGCGGACGCAATGATCGTATGGGAGGCAAGCGACTCTCAATCGGCAAAGCTGTTCAGAGACTACGTGTTAGCTGCGGCTGACCAGCGAACTCTAACCATGATGTGTTACGCACACGACGGGGCCCATTAACCCCATCCAAAGTTGACAGATCGGATGTCAACACACCTAACATAAGAAGTCCGAAGCTCTCAACGCGAGAAAGAAGGCAGATAATTCCACCGTAGGTCACAGCTATCTCGACCGCGAAACGGTCGACAGGCTTCTGAGTTAAGAGTGAATACTTATCTTGATTCATGTTAGGCTGAAGTTTTCTTCGTTGTATTGCATAGATAGGGGTCGCATATGTAGAAGTATATGCTAAAAGTGCATGATAATTAAAAGACGACGATCTATTTTCACGCTTTACTTCAGGTATGAAATATGCAGACACTTACGAAAGAGCAGCTTCTGGAGAAGGCAAAGAAACCTGCGCTAGACGCGATGAAGCTTCACCCATTCTACCATGGAAAGATGGAGATTGTGCCCAAATGTGCGATACGCGACTTCAACGACTTCGCAATATGGTACACGCCAGGGGTTGCTGAACCGTGCAGAGCCATAGCCAAAGACGAACGCCTCGTCTACGATTACACAAACAAGTGGAACATGGTTGCCATAGTAACTGACGGAACCAGAGTCCTTGGCCTTGGGGACATCGGGCCAAAAGCCGGGCTTCCCGTTATGGAAGGGAAATCGATTCTATACAAGTATCTCGGCGGGGTGGACGCGTTTCCTATTTGTCTTGGAACGAAGGATCCCGACGAAATCATTACGGCCGTGAAATGGCTTCAACCCTCATTCGGCGGAGTCAACCTGGAAGACATCTCTCAGCCCAAATGCTTCCGCATACTAGACACATTGAGAGCCACGGCTGAAATCCCGGTGTGGCACGATGACCAGCAAGGAACAGCAACGATTGTTCTCGCTGGATTGATCAACGCTCTACACCTAGTCGGCAAGAAGGCCCAGGATGTAACGGTTTCATTGATAGGGGCGGGCGCGTCGAATGTTGCATGCAGCAGGCTGATGTTCGCTTACGGAATCAAACCGGAGAACACGTTCGTCGTAGACACGAAGGGGATACTCGGTCTTGAGAGGAAAGATATCGAGATGCGCAAGGCAGAGTTTGTTGACAAATGGCGCCTCTGCAGAACAACCAACAGCGAACAACGCAAAGGCGGACCAGCCGAAGCAATGAAAGGCGCCGACGTATGCATAGCATTGTCCAAACCTGGACCCGACACCCTCAAGAAGGAATGGGTCGCATCAATGAACAAAGACTCCATTCTTTTCGCATGCGCTAACCCCATCCCAGAAATCTGGCCTTGGGAAGCAAAGGAAGCCGGCGCACGAGTAGTCGCCACAGGCCGATCAGACTTTCCAAACCAAGTAAACAATTCGCTGGGCTTTCCAGGAATATTCCGCGGAGCACTCGATGTCAGGGCACGAACAATAACTGATGATATGTGCATCGCTGCGGCTAACGAACTAGCACTATGCGCACGTGAGAAAGGCCTGAGCGAGGATTACATCGCCCCCACGATGGATGAATGGGAAGTCTACCCGAGAGAGGCAGTTGCGGTCGGACTCAAAGCGCAGGAGGTGGGAGTGGCAGGCTTGAAACTCACGAAGACCCAATTGCTTGAGACGGCTAAGTCAATCATCAAGAGGTCAAGGGACATGACCCAGAATTCGATGAAGCTGGGCTACATTCCTAAGGTTCCAGATTAGGAGGAAAAGAAAATGAAGAATGATACGTCGCAAAAGGACTACGATCTAGTAATTATCGGCGGAGGACCCGCGGGGCTAACGGCAGCAGCATACGCAATCAGAAAGCGAATGGAAACAATGCTAGTCAGCGAGAACCTCGGAGGAAAAACGAACTACAAGTTCTCTCTCCCAGACGTTGAAACCCATCCAATTATCGATGGGGAAGAACTCGTCAGTAAATTCAAAAGCCAAATCGAATACCTCGACTTCGCCCGCCAGATAGACAAGGTTACGAAACTTGAACGAACAGGCGATGAATTCATTGTATCGACTAAAGGCGGCAAGACCTTCAAGAGCAGGGCGGTGATCATAGCCACTGGCGTAATGCCCAAACGACTCAACGTCCCCGGCGAAACGGAATTCTTGGGACGCGGAGTCAGCTATTCGGCAGTAAGCCACGCGCCATTATTCATCGACCTGGAAGTAGCAGTTGTAGGCGATGGAACCACCGCGCTTCAAGCCGCAGCTGAGCTCGCACAGATAGCGAAGGGAGTGAAGGTAATTGGAGCGCAAAGCAAACTTGCCGATTCTGAGCTGGGCAAGAGGCTCAAAGCATCCGGCAAAGTAGAATTCCTCATTGAGTATGAGGTGAAGGAGATTCGAGGCAAAGCTGCAGTTGAAGAGATACTAATCAGACATAAGACCAACAAGACTGAGAAAACGCTTAAGGTAAAGGGCGTCTTCGTCGAGTTGGGATACGCGCCCGATAAGGATCTGTACTCACACATCGTGAAAACCACGGCTGAAGGAAGAATCATGATAAGCGAAAACAACCAAACCAACATACCAGGGCTTTTCGCGGCCGGAGACATAACCGACGTAAATGCACAGCAGGTTGTCATAGCAATAGGGGAAGGAGCAAACGCGGCCCTGAGCGCATGCAACTACTTACTGAGCCTCAAACCTCGATAAACAAAGAACGGTCACTCTACACACACAGGGACTCCATCGACGGAGCGGGAGCCCGGGTTAGGGCGCCCAAAGGAATTCACGCGGTGAACGGTCACCCTATTTCTTCTTACCCAACACTCGGCGAGCCGCTATTCCCGTAAGATGGGGAAGGCCATAGACACCCTAAGCTGACCC
>JBEKPE010000015.1:0-37517 GCA_049521055.1 Bathyarchaeia archaeon | reverse complement strand
TCTTTGACAGGTAGCGTGAACCTAATATTAGATTCAGCGTTTCGCGAGAACGTTTCCATTTTCTGAGGTACGATAAGCACTTATAGCGCAGGTTAAGTTTTGACTACTTCCGTCACAATAAACAAGGAGAGTGCAAATCCATGGGAAGCGGTGCCAGTGGCATTCTAGCAGCGAGGAAGGCGAAGAAGGATAGGCGTCGCTTTAGATGGCACTACAGGCCCTTCAAACGTAGAATGCTTGGACTTGACTATAAGGCGGATCCGTTGCAAGGAGCGCCGCAGGGACGAGGCATCGTTCTCGAAAAGGTTGGAGTCGAGTCGCGGCAACCGAACAGCGCTGTGAGGAAGGCGGTGCGCGTTCAACTCATCAAGAATGGAAAGGTCATAACCGCTTTCGTGCCCGGTGACGGCGCACTCAACTTTATTGACGAACATGACGAGATTCTGATCGAAGGGATTGGCGGTGCGGAAGGCAAAGCGATGGGTGACATTCCAGGGATACGATACAAGGTCTGTGCAATCAACTCCGTATCGCTAGACGCCCTGATGAAGGGTAAGAAAGAGAAGCCAAGACGCTAAGCTACTCTCGTGAAAGATTAGTCCACAGGATTCTCTTCCAATTCTCAATTAACCGCCCCAAGTGTAGGGCAGATAACGCGCCAAGCAAAACGAAACTCAGCATCACCGAAACCGCTCCGACCATAAACAATAGCGAGGCTCCTAGCGTTTCTCCCAATGCCAGAACTAGAACTGCCGTAATGCAGGATGCTTCTGACACTTGCAAACCTCGGCGGAAGATTGCACGTTTACGTGACCTGATGATTTTGCAAAAGACCATTACAAACGGACCCACATAGATGCTGCCAATCCCTATCGCGGCGAATACTCCGGCAGCTGTTACGGCTAGTTCTCCATTGAATGAAAGCGTCGTGAAGATTCTGTCCGAGACATAAAGAATCCCGATCAGTGGGTAGAGCAGGATTTTTGCGGCGGATCTCACAGCCGCGTTAGATGCTATGACGGAGGCCACCTGAGGGCTGAAGCTATAATAAAATGAGTTGAAGGTTAACATGAAACTTTTTCCTGCAGAGGTTGTGGCGATCTTCTTGTCTCTGAGATTGCGGAGGAGTGAAACTTCGGGTGAGAGTTCGGAGCCATAAGTTGCGGTCGCGATGAAGCATTGGCTTGGGGGAGTCGTTTGTGATATTGATGATGACGAGGCTGTGGTTGAGGTCGTTTGAGATAGAACGCTAAATTGTGTTTGTTGCGCCGCAGTGAAATTGCCTTTATGGGCCGTGACGTAGATTGTGTACTGACCTTGTGGAAAGACGTCGGATAGTGCGAATTGGTCTGAGTAGGATCCCGACTGGTCTGAGGAGACGAGTTGCACGTAAATTGGTGGCTCGTTTACTTCGATCGAAACTGCGGCCCCTACGATTGGGTTGCTCTGGTTGTCCACAACCTTACCGAAAATTGTAACCGTGTCACCCGGCGTGTACTGGGTTTGATTGGTAGATACCGTGACCGTCAAAGAGCCTTGCGAGAAGACTTGTGGTAAAAGTAGCATCACTGAAAATATGACTATGCCAAGTAGTCCTCTCGGGGTATGCAGTGAACCCACCTATTGGAGAGTTGCACGTCAAAGGATTAACTTTAGTTTATCCCGTTGTCCGCCTCGTGACACTGTTCACTCGAAGAGAGCGAGTAGTTTTGTATCTGCAAGTTCTCCGGTGGTGCCGTTCACAACGGTTTCGTGTGGTACCAATCCTTTCTGCGTGGGAACCCTGATCAGGGGCACGTATATCCGTTTTAGCTCTGTTATCTGCAGCTTGTTGCTCAGGATTTGCTTGAAGTGTTCAGGCATACGTATTACGTGTTCTCTGAATTTCGCGAGTAACATGTCCTTTGGTAATGCTGGATCGCGAACTTGCACCTTGGCTCCGCGAACGTTCATGTCTGCCTCATCGAAAATCCTCTTTGACTTCCATGAGGTTAACTCAGCTTCGTCGTCAGGGGTGACCGGGCGGCCTGCACCGCTAATTACAAGCTCTGCTTCGGATGATTTAACGGCTAGCTCGAGAGCGTCGGTGATTACGAAATATTTCGATTCGTTTGATAGGAATGAGCTTATCCTCTGGAGTCGGTCCATAATTGCTACTGGAATGAGGCGGCTATGCTTGCGTTCCAGCATGAGATCTCGACTCTGTCCCTCCATCTCAACTGCGACCACGTCATCTTTCAGGTTCACTTTGTATGAGCTGCCGCGAATGTAGTAGCACTCATGGAAACCTCTCACTTTCCAGATTGGAACATAATCAACGATCGGCGTTCCGACCAAATTGAAGTCACGTTTCCTTTTTCTGAATGAGAGGCGCTCTCCAAGCGTTCTGTTTGAGGAGATGGCGATTTCAATTGCTCTCTTGATCGAGATTGGTTCAATCTTGAACACTTGTTCAACGACATGGTTGGCGTCCCAGCCGTTTCCCGTCTTCAGCGCCTTGATCTCTTTCTTCTCTGCGGAGACTTCACCTATTTGTTGCAGCCTACTGGCCAAGTACTCTTCGAGTGCGATCGTATTCGGATCCTCGTCAGGTTTGCCGTTCTCGTTCATGTGGTCCAAGTTGTTGGGGGCAGAGGTTATTGTTCCCCCTACCTGACCCTCATGGGCTCGGTTAAGGTTCGAGATAATGTCGTCTAAGCTATTGCCCTTTGAGTCTGGCATGTGCATCTCAACCGATCAGAGCGAATTGTGCGTCTGCACTTGCTAGGAAGGTACCGCCCTGTGAAATCAGCTTGTCGGAGACCAGGGCATTGACCGTGTACACGCCGATAGTTGGATGGTCTAACAATGTGAACCCAAGTCCATCCTTGATGGTTTCACCAGCGTCGAGCTTGGATATATGTATCTGAATTTGAACGGGCACACCGTTCGGATCACGCACTTGTATCCAGACTACGCCTTGGAATGTGGCGCCGATATTTTCGATAACGACCCAAATCCATATCGTCTGTCCCTTTGTAAAGGTGGATGTTGGATTGCCGACACTATCGCCTGCATAAACGGCTTTGATTACGACGCTGGGTGTTGTAGATGTCCCCACCACGAATGTGGTGCGTGTGGTCACACTCGAGTAACTTGATTTTGTCGCCGAAGTAAACACCGTATAAGTTCCCGTTGGCGAGGAGGGTGGGAGGTTGACCTGTGCTTGGAATATGCCTGCCGCATCCGTGCGGATGTTGTTCGTAGAGAATAGTTCACTGCCTGTCGGTGCGTCCACTTGCACTGATACTGTAACTCCGGGGACTGCGCTTCCGGTCGAATCCCTTACTTGGCCTTGGATTGTGACTGTTGAGTTTGGCTGGTATTGAGGCTGGTCCGTTGTAACAGTCATTGTAAGTGTTGTTCCAAATGAAACGTTCGTTGTGGTGTTGGCGCTGGCGGTTACGCTCGCCGGTGCCAAGATTTGCAAACCTACTTGACTCGTTAACTCCTTTCCGTTGATTATCGCTACGGCTGTGACTGCGTAATTGCCGGCCGGGGTATCGGCTGAGGTAACAATGGTTAGGCTTGAACTGAAATCGGGTGTCGCTACGCCCACGTTTGGTGTAAAGATCGCGACACTATCGGGAGGTACAGCTCTAGCGACTAAGAACACATCCGCTGTCGAGTTCCCGACTATGCGTATGTCGAATTTGGCAAATGCGCCTGCAGTGATCGTGTTTGAGGATGGTTGGATTTGGAAAGCAAATGAATTCGTGTTATTAGCCGAGACGGTGTTTCCACTCTGGGTAGCCTGGGTCGAGGTCTGGGTAGAAGTTGCAGTAACACTGGTTGGCGTCGAGCCGCTTGTTCCTATTGTGAAAGTTGCGGTGGTTGAGGAATATTGCACAACGCTCAACCTCGTTACTTCAAAGACGCCGGTGTACGAGCCCCCGCTTAGGTTTGCTTGGACGCTCCCGCTACCTCCTAAGTCCGTGTCAAGGGATCCTAACTGTAGTGTTGCCGAGGGGGGAGGCGAGACGAAGAGTGATGCGTAGACCGAATCAGGTGTGGCCTGATTCAGTTCAACGGTAAGTTGACCGGTGTTGAGATTAATTTGAACGGTACCTGAGCCTGAAAGAGGGTCCGTACTTAGTGAAGCTCGAGTTAACTGAATCGTCAACGTATTATCGGCCGAGACATTTGTGATCGCGCCGCTTGTTTGGAGGGCTGATACTGCAGCTAGAAGAAGCAAGAGTAGCGCTGTATTGGTTCGGGAACGTGTCATTATGCTCATTTTGAAGGCTCCATGGACTGAAAGAATAGTTCAGTGAAGAGTATTTAAGTGTTTTCACGTACCACACATCTACAATAAAAAACTGTGTTTGTGTAGCGCTCACAAACTTTCATATAGGCTATCAAGAGAACCATCTACGTGTGGTCTTCCCGTGAGTTCTAGGGGCACAGACACTGTTCTCATAGATCTGCTGAGAAAGATGAACCGAACCATGGAAACGATCTCAAGGAAACTCGATAGGCTCATCGAAGTACAGCGCGCGCCCACTGGCCAGATGGTTCGTCCAGGCGTCTCCCTACCCGAGGACATGCCGCTTGATGTGACTACTCTTCTTTCACTTCCCGATCATCTTCGCAAATCCGCCCTAGCCTTGGCTACGCTCAGGGAGGCGACAGCAACCGACCTCTCGAAGGAGACGGGGAGGGTGAGGGCGGTTGAAAGTGACTATCTCAACCAACTCGTGTCGATGGGATTAGTAAAGAAAAAACGGAAAGGCCGGGACGTATACTTCTACGTGGAGACTTGAGATGAATTAATCATGGGTAAGACACTTGCGTTTCACTCCTACAAGGGCGGAACCGGGAAAACCTCATTGGTGGTCAATTTGGGGGCAGTCTATGCCCGGCAGGGCGCTAACGTGTGCCTTCTGGATTTTGACTTTCGTGCCCCGAGCCTCAACGTACTCTTCAAGGGGAAACCAGAGTTTTGGTTGAACGATTATCTCGAAGACAAGTGCGGCATTATTGATACTCTCGTTGACCAGTCCGAAAAATTCAAGCTACCTGGCAAAATTTGGGTTGGCTTCGCGAATCCGTCGCTGGAGGCTCTCAAGGACATAATGAGTAAAGATAGGAAATGGGAGGTCAAGGCGTTATCCAAGACCCTTGCTGGAAAGAAGGAGATTCTGCAAGAGAAGCAAATTGACTATTTGATATACGATACTAGCCCTGGCGCGCAGTACTCCTCGATAAACGCGCTTGCAGGGGCAGACCTCGTCTCATTGGTTATGAAAGCAGATGAATTCGACTTGGAAGGTACAAAAGAACTGGCGAAGGGTGTCTACGAGGCGCTTGGAAGAAAGTCTGGAATCGTCCTGAACAAGATTCCACTCGAACAGGTTGCTGCAGCGGGAGGCAAAGAGAAGTTTGGTCGACAGATTGAGGATGAGGTTGGCTTGCCCTTAGTCGGAATGATACCTTGCATGTGTGAGCTAATGGCCTTCGGCGGCAAGTCAATCTATACCATCGACAAACCGGACCACACATTCTCAAGGGCGGTTGGCGAGATTGCTGAGATTCTCAAGAAGATGTAGCTTTCACTTAGATTTCTCGAGCCGTTTCTCGTACTCTCTCTTTAGTTTCTGGTAGGTTGATTCATCAATTTGACTTGTCGCCCGTAACTCTTCAAGACGCGCAATTACTCTAGCCGTGGCAACATAGCCCTTGTCGGCTTCACTCGCTTTCAATAATTCGTCTATCGCAGCCCTTTTGTGCGAACGACGCCTGCGCCTCTGAATCAGCACTCCAGCGATGAGGGCAATGACCACGACCGCCGGAACAATAATGTATGTGGCTTGAATTGGACCCGGAGTGATTTCAAGCCGGAAGGAAACCGTGTGAATAAGCGGCCCAGACACGCCGAGAAGGGTTATCGTGAAATTACCGATCTGAGCGGACTGAGAGGCGGTAACTGTCACCTCCGCATTTCCACTTGGCGTGAGAGAATCAGGGTTGAATTGCACACTTACCCCCGACGGCAAGTTGAGTGCCGTTAGGTTTACTGGTTCTTTGAATTTCCTAATCGAAAGCACCGTAACCGTAACCTTGCCTGTATCGCCTTGGCGAAGGGCCAGCAGAATAGACGAGGATTGCATTGAAAAATCAGGAGATGAGTAGTTGAAAGTCAATGTAACGCGTGCTGTATCGTACCCTGGCTTGTCTGCGACCATGTAAGCCGTGTAGTTGCCACCGGGAGAGTTGGAGGCAATTACGAAACTGTCCTGAAAAGTTCCGTCCTTCGCGGAGTAGGCTACGGCAAGGTGTATGCTCGTTGCCTGGGGGTTAGTAACCTGAATTGAGACTATGGCGTTGGAGATCGGTATACCGGTGGTATCGAATACCTCTCCCGCAACTGCGACCGACACGCCTTGGTTGATCTGTGTTGGGTTGAGTGTTGCTTGCATGAACATCGTTTTGTTAGCGAAGGCAGGGTGAGGTGAGAGCAGGGCCAGTACTAAGGCAGCTAGTAGAAACCCTCGAAAAAATGTGAAGCGATGTGTCAAATGGCCCGCTATACATCTCGGCTTAATTGGGGTTATTGTATATTGTTTCCATGCTTGTCTGTGCACATAGGAGGTGCTTGAATTGACGATCTTTTTCATTCATGGTGCGGGCGGAACGCCAGCAGTTTGGCGTTTGCAAACGTTGCATTTCAAGGACTCTGTTGCAGTTGAGCTTCCGGGGCACCCAACGGGGTCTGGTTTAACCACGGTCGAGGATTATGCCCGAGCGGTCCGTGATCGAATCGGCCAGCAGGAATGGCGTGAGACAATACTGGTGGGGCATTCTATGGGTGGAGCAATTGCAATGGAACTCGCCCTGGGCAACCAAGACCTTCGAGGGCTCGTCCTCGTCGGGACTGGGGGTCGATTACGAGTCCGTCCTGAGTTTATTGCAGAGCTTCGGGGCAACCATGAGAAGGCTGCCAAGCTGATCGCGTCATGGTCTGTGTCGCCGCACTCTGATCCAATAATTGTGGACAGATTAGTCAACGATCTCCTAAAGGTGAACGCCGAGGTCACGTTAGGTGACTTCATAGCTTGCAACAAATTCGATCGAATGAACGACCTAGGCCAGCTGACATGCAGAACCTTGGTCGTTTGCGGCGAGGATGATAAGATGACTCCAGAGAAATACTCCAGGTATCTTCATGAGAAGATAAGAGATTCAAAACTTGAAATCATACCAGAAGCGGGCCACAGTGTGATGGTCGAGAAACATCGCGAATTCAATCGGGCAGTTGAGCGTTTCGTTGCTTCACTGTGAGCTTCTGCGCCTCAAGTCTAACCTTTATCGCTGATAGAAGTTTTTCGACGTTCTGTCCCAACTTTACACTTACCGGGACAATCTCTTCCCCAGTGAAATACTTGCGTATGATCGCCGTCGACACCCCGAGTTGTTCGGCTGAGACTTCATCAATCTTATTGGCGCAAATAATTATTGGCGCCGATATATCCACCTCGCGCAGAATTTGACTGCATGACCTGACTTTTCTCTCCAGAGGAAATTCATCGTCGGTTGCGTCGACGAAGAGTAAGAGGAGGTCGGCAGTCGCCAATTCTCCTAAGGTTGCATGGAAGGCTTTCAGGATGATAGGGTGCATATCTTCTATGAACCCGATAGAATCGACGATTATGAAATCAGAGGAGCTGTCGTCGGGGTCTGTACTCGCTCTGCGTGCGAATGTGGTCAGGGTCGTAAACGGGCCGAGTCCAACGGTTTTCTCTTCATGAGCTACGAGGTTGAAGAAACTGGTCTTCCCACCTTGGGTGTAACCTGCCAGAGCCACGATCGGGAAGCCGAGCTCACGCCTGTGGTCTCGTTTTAACATTTTCTTCTTGTAAATGTCCTCGAGCTCAGCTTCGATTCGGCTGATGCGATTTCTCGCGGCTCGGTAGTATTCTTGGTATGGATAATCCCCGGGGCCCATCCAACCAAGCTGCTCACCCATAATGCCCCGGAGTTTGATGAATTCCCTCCCCCAAGACAGCGTGTACTTCAACTTGGCAAGGCGAATCTGAAGCTTAGCCTCATTCGTGAACGCTCTTTTATCGAACACTTCAAGGATCAGTAAATTTCGGTCAATAACCCTGACGTCTCCACCCAGATGCTGAGTCAAATTGAACACATGGCTGCTGGTGAGGGGATTAGCGAAAATGACCGTGTCCGCATGCTCATCCTGAACTAAGCGCTTGAGGTCTTTCAAACGACCGGGCCCAATGGTGTAGGTGTGGTGGACGCTTTTTCGTTTCTGAATGAGCATGCCGACCACTTCATAGCCAATGCTCTCAGCCATCAGCCGCGTCTCGTCCGCCAACGACGGGAAGGCGGGCACTTTGAGTTCCGCGATTACTGCTCGCAAACCTAACGGATTCACTCTAACCCTTTTGGTACCGGATCATAAGTTTCTGAAAGCGTTATTTAGACATAGATGGGCATCGGAAACATGAAAGTTAGAGCGCATGTGTACGTGAGCGGCAAAGTTCAGGGAGTCTTCTTCAGGTCTGAAACCGCAGATCTTGCCCAAAGGCTTGGGATCAATGGCTGGGTCAGAAACCTATCCGACGGCCGCGTAGAGGCTCTGTTCGAAGGTGAGAAGGAGCAGGTTGAAGAGGAGATCGAATTCTGCCGAAGCGGGCCATCAGGAGCTTATGTGCAGAACCTTGACATCGGATGGGAGGATTGGAGGGGGGAATTTCAAGATTTCAAAGTGCTGTACTGACAAGAAAGAACTTAATGCATGGAACCGTTTGGTTTGCTACGGTGCTCCGGTGGTGTAGCCCGGTTAAGCATAGTGGCCTTATCCGTTAATCGCGGAGGCCAGTCGAGTCACTGATCGCGGGTTCGAAATGGCACCACAAAGTGCCACGAAAGTCCCGCCCGGAGCACCATCCTCAACTTGGATCTTCCTTGCGACACTCGGCTCCGTTACTGGTTGTGCTATGTGAATCTGAAACGTGAAGAAACAATACTTGGATGTGAGGTATACGCTATAGCCTTAACGTTAGCGAAGATGGCTCACCTATTTATATCAAGATTTCAATTGCTATGTTTAACGACGCTTATCGATGAAGAAAGCAGAAAACCGCTCATGAAACAGATTACAGCCCATATCGATGCAGTCGAGAGGGCCGCAGCAAGAACAGAGGCTGGTGAGTAAACTGGCCACTGCGGATGTCGAGGGATATGTGCGGCGGTTATCGCTTGGGGATCACGCCGTCTTGTTCTACGACGACATCAACACTCTCGCTAGGGTTTTCGCTGCATATTTCAATGGAGGAGTCGAAGCAAATGAAGCAACTCTTTTCGTCGGCCCTTCTCAAATTTATGATAAGCTCCTCCAAACCCCGAGTATAGAAAAGAGCTCCCTTACGAGACCTGGACAGGTTGCTCAGGTTGAGATAGAGGATTTTTACCTCGATCGAGGGCAAGTAAACACTAAACGTGCCTTAGAACTTGCAGCAAACCTCATCGAGAATAGACGGCGGTCTGGTTTCGTTGGACTGAGAATACTCGATATTACAGGGATGTTGACAAAATATCTTGACCGCGCTGGCATACTCGAATACGAGCGATCAGTGGGCACACGGTTCAATATTCCGCTTTCAGCAATCTGCGCCTATGACAGCCAGGAATGGCTGAAGGAGGAGCAACTTGAAGATTTGACCCAAGTGTTGAAGTGTCACGGTCACGGAATCTTCCAAGGCATTGCCTTCCCGACATCCTCGGACTGATAACCTAGTCACGGATTAGGCCGTCGGCCCTCCAGTCAGATAATTCACGCCGTCCAACTCTCCAGTATGCGAATTCAAGTTGAATCAACCACTTAGTATACAGAGACACATCCGCTCCTTAGTAATATTAGACCGATATGAGTATCTGCTGAGTAGGGTGCAATTGTGTGTTCGGCAGTACTCCGCGGCGTAAAGGTGCTCTAATTCTCTCCGTAGCGTTCACCCTCGCAATAGTGGTTATGATGGTGATTGCGCGACCGGCGTATGCTGATTCGACGCAAGCTTACGCGTCCGTTAGCCTACAGGACTTCACCATTCAAGTGCAGTATCCCGCTGTTGTTTTGCCGGGCACGAACACGCAAGTCCATGTTCAGGCCATAGCCAAGTCCGCTGTCACCCTCTACAGCCTGACCGCTTACATTTACTATGTGGATGGGGCTAACCTTCACCAAGTAGCATCGGCTACCATTGTAGGCTCCCAAAGTGTTACATCGGGCAACACTTTCACAAACAATATCCCGATCTCCGTCCCCCAAGGAATGCCGAGGACTTCGCTTTTTGCCACATTCACCGAATCTGTAAAGTATGGCTACGTTAGCTCCTACTCTTACTCCTCTAACTACAACGGGAACTATTACGATTGCAGTTCATACCCCGCATATTCCTATGACAACATGCAATATTGTTCGTACTACCCTTACTCCAACTCCTACAGCTCATACCCACAATATTCCTACGTCACTCTAACAGACACTGGGATCGCGCCCCTCTCATATGTTAATGCAACAACTCCCGAATACACATCCCTCCTCTCCCAGTACCAAGCCCAGCAGCAACAACTGAGCCAGGCGCAATCACAAAATCAGAATTTGCAACAGCAAGTAAGTCAGCAGAATCAGCAAATCTCACAACTCCAGACCCAACTGCAACAACTTCAAAATAACCTCCAAAACGCACAAGGAACAATTTCACAAGCAAGCTCCGACAATTCGAACCTCAACTCACAACTCAACGACGCAAACTCCACCAATCGTCACCTAACCTACCTCGTAATCGCCTTCGGCATAATCGCAATCCTGGCACTCGCATTCGGCCAGCGTAGTGGTCGGCCGAAGAAGACTCAATCAGTGAACCCTTACGCGGCAAACTACGTGCCCCCACAAACCGAACAGCCTCAGTATTCCCGGTAGCAGAACCAGGGTTTCACGAATCAGCGACCACGAGGATTCAGTGTCTCGCTAGTCAATTCTCAAGACCTTGTCATGAAATTGCACTGTACTTGCTATGGCCCCTTTCGTGATGTCGTCGTGGAGTGAGAAGAATATGCCTCGAATATTGTGTGTTCGCACTCGCCCTGCGATGGTGTGGAGGAACCTCGCGACTACGTTAGCATCGTTATAGATCAGAAACGTCGAGATCGAGTCTAAGAACAGAATGGTTTGCAATTCCTTACCCTTCAGCTTGTCGGAAGATAGTAGCGATGAGAGCGTGATGCTGAGTTCAGTGAGGTTTGTTGGGCCACTAAGAATGTAGGTCTTTTCGAGCTCCTGGGGCGTCTTCCCCATCAGGCCAGATGCGCAATCGATAAAGTACATGTTTTGCGTTGGAATCTCTTGGGCCTGCATTATCTCCGTTAGTGAGAAGTATGGTTTGTTCACGGAAATGTAAACGCCGATCGTTTCAGGCGTCACGACGTGGCGGAGGACCGAGAGTATTGTTCCCACATATTCCTCCGGTGGGCTGGTTACCATGATCAAGTAATTTGAAGGAAGCCCGACGAGGCCATGCTGTACGGCTTCATCAATAGTGACCTGTTGTGCCGTAACTGTCACCGTATGACGATCGCACCCTTCAAGAAGCATGCAATAGCCGCGATGTCGAATACGCGATCGGCAAGGGTGATACCGAAGAGGTCCATTCGCAGTGAGAATGCGATCCAGTTGAATATGGTCAAGACCAACATTGAACCGAGGCCCAAGGAGTACCAGAACATTATCTTCCCAATCACGCCACTGAATCGTCGTCTCACTCGAAACTGGTAGAGGTTCGCTAGAATAATGAGGACGAAAATTATTGCCCCAGTGACTATGTTCAGAAGGTCTGTTATTATCATGAAAATCAGCGACGAAAACTTCGCGCGACGATAAATGCCTATTGCTTTACTACATAAGAATGGAGTGAGCTTAATTCCTCGCTCCTGCCGTCAGGAGACGCTTGCCAAGGTTGTTGTTTCGAAGGACCCTAGATCCTAGTGTTGCCCACTTAACGAATGATTCCGGCTTCTTTCGGATCTCCTTCAATGTTTCGCCAAGCGAGGCCCACTTATACCCATAAGCGACTTTTGGATTTGGTTTCACCTTTCCATCATACTTGCCAACGATTACTGCGCAATGTTCGTTCTCACATTTCTTTCCCTGTTGGGCGAAGTAGTTGAATGCGCCAATCTTTCTGAACGATATTCCTCCGACTCCGAATTCTTGCCGCACGCAACGGGCGGCCGCTTTAGAATAGGACTCATTCCTCGCCTTCAATCGTAAGGGGTGGCTTGCGCCCGTTAGGTCCCACTTATTGGAGAATAAATCATGTTTTCTTCGTTGCAGAAGTAGCTCGCCTCTATCATTGTACAATGCAACCACAAAGGCCCTGTGACGCTTTCCCTTTCCTGTGTGGCAGAGGCTTCGCGGGGCGTATCCCAAAATCTTATCGTCGTTATCCACAAGTATCAACGTTTGTTCCAAGAAAACTTTCAACCTCAGATGAGCGGGCTCGTCGCGGTAGGCAGCCGAGCGAATATTAAGATTGCCAACCCTGCAGGCAGCGGAGTTTCGTGAGCCTTTACGCTACGACTTCTCCAGGCGGCGGAACGGGTGGAGTATGTTGCTTATTGGTTCGCAGCTTACCCTTCATCTTTCGACGTGGCAAGCAATCGGCCTCCCAGCCAAACAATCTTCACACAGTTGGCGTAGTTAAGTTTGGTTGGAGAAAGGATGAAACGAAGAGTAATGAGCAAATTTCCTAATCTAGGAAACCGCAAGCTTAATTGTGTGTCACAAACGTGCAAGCCCAAAACCAATCGCAACCCGAGAGGTTCAGCGCGATCAGGTCTTTGAGCACACGGGATTAACTTGAAACTTGCACACTACGTTAGAGATGGGTCAACTCGAGTTGGGGTGGTGCATGAGCAGCGCCTTTTCGACTTTCAAGATGTTGCGAAGAGGCTGCAGTTGTCTGGTTTAGGCGAAATGACGACAATCGATGCGATTCTCTCAAATGGCCGACTCACTTCGATCCTTCCACTCGAGGATTCTACAGGAAATGGGCAAGGTTTGCCCATTGAATCAGTAAAGCTCCGCAGCCCGATTCTTAACCCGGAGAAGATCCTTCTCATGGCCATTAACTATCATTCCCACGGTAAGGAACAGAAGGAGAGCTCCCCGACCGAACCATATCTTTTCACGAAATTCAGAAACAGCCTAATTGGACCAGGAGATCCGATTCTGATTCCAAAAGTATCACAGAAAGCCGATTGGGAGGTTGAACTCGCAGCTATCATAGGCAAAGCGGGCAAGAACATTTCCCAGAAGGATGCTATGAGTTACGTTGCAGGTTACGCGGTCTCAAATGATATCAGCTTCAGGGACTGGCAATTCTCCACTCGCCAAGCCGATGGAACTACGAAGCTTGGGCTAAACTGGGTAAAGGGAAAAGGACTTGATTCCTCATTCCCCCTAGGTCCCTGGCTAGTCACCGCCGATGAAATTCCCAACCCCCACGACCTAGAAATCTCTCTCACCGTCAACGGGAAAATGAGACAGCAATCAACGACCGGAGAGATGGTCTTTCGCATCGACGCAATAATTGAATACGCTTCAAAGGGCATGACTCTAAGGCCGGGCGACATAATCTCAACCGGAACCCCCGAAGGAGTTGCAGCGTTCACCGGCGGTCCTTACCTCAAAGACGGAGATATACTCGAAGGAACTATAGATAGAATCGGAACTTTGCGCAACCCAGTACGGGCAGAATAGACGGCTAAAGACAAATTATCGCGAATACTCGCTCAATACTTTCGCCTTCAAACTGTCGTCCTAAGCTAGCAAATCAAGAAGCGATGCCTACGGGCGATCCTTGACATCTATGCAGCATTTCCCAGATCCTTGGAAAGACTGACACGCTCGGACTTGCCCTAAACACGCCCGCAATATCGACTCAAGTTGTGCCAAGCTACTTGACTCTCTCCCAAGTCGAACACTTTCACGCACGTCTCCAGAATATCGTCAACGGTGCTGTACTTGTTAGTTCGGTGAATGATTTGAAACAATTCGATGCCGTAAAGATTTGCAAGCATCCGAAGAAGATCCGGTTCCTTTTCAGGAATGATCTTTACGAATTTCTCAGGTGTGAGGGATGCGGGCAGATCGTCCGCCTGCCCCTCTAGACGGTCACAAACCCGCACTCGACGCCACAATGTTGGCATGGATTTACCCGTTTTTTGTGTGATTTAGCTTGGTTCGTTAATAGTAACGCGTAAAAGAGGATGTGCGACGCTAGTTTCTGGGCAATGGTTCATGGTAGAGGTCGAGTTGGGTGACCTCAAAAAGGTCGGCAAGGATATCGCCGAAATTCTAGGCAAGAGATTGAAGACAGAGGTCCAGGTGAAAGGAAAGATGCTCCTCATTCCCGACGCGGCTAACGGTAGAAATTGCGGTGTAAAGGACGTAAAGCTTCAAGTGAAACACGCATTGCATCAACTTGGTCTCTCCGACCAGTACAGGGTCCTAACGGAGCATCATCTAGTCCGCATCGTCAAAGTTGAAGAGAAGTCCCATTACGCAGAGCGTGAAGGTGCAGCGCCGCCTCCGTCGCAAAGCTTACCCTACTTCTTTCCAGGCTGAGGGGATTCGGAGGCTAGGTCCGCTAGAGTAATTTGCATCGCACCTTTCGAAACCATCTCCTTCACTGCAAGTTTCGAGTCCTCAGGTTTCACATTTACTCCCTTCGAAGCGTCGTCTAGGAAGTAAACCTGGAAGCCGAGCTTCAATGCGTCCAGAACCGTCTCCTTAACACAGTAATCTGTCGCAAGCCCTCCAACAAAGAGCGCCCTGATTCCACCTCTCAATCCAAGCCGGAACTTCAGCCGCCTCAATCGATGCGCTAAATCGGTACCTTTGAAGAATGAGTATGCTTCATCCTTCCTGTCAGCCTTTGAGACAATTTCTCCCTCGACCGGCTGCACGAGATCGGAGCGAAACTTGGCTCCCTCGCTACCTTGAATGCAATGTAGTGGCCAAGTTCCGCCTTGAGTTTTGAATGAACTATGGTCGGGTGGATGCCAGTCCCGAGTGTAGATAACTGACGCATCTGCGTCTCGAAATAGTTGAATGTACTTGTTGAGGACAGGAACTACTTTGTCGCCGTCTGTAACTGCGAGGGCTCCGCCTGGGCAGAAATCATTCTGGACGTCCACGACGACCAGAGCGGTGTGGCTGTCGATCTTGATTGTCAACTTTGTCACGCTGTTCCGTGGGGTCCATCCTTGAAAAAGGATTCCCTGAATTGAATCCGTAGCAACCGTAATACTAATTTACCGTCAAGTGGTTCACGACGAGAATCTCTAAGAAACGTCGTGCCTAGCTTGGACTTGTTTGACGCGATAATACTAGCAGTAGTTGAGGGACTGACGGAGTTCCTGCCCGTTTCGTCAACAGGCCACACGATTCTGGCCGCCGCGCTACTCAACATCGCCCAAACACCTTTTGTCAAGACTTTCGAGCTCTCGTTGGAGTTTGGTTCCATCTTAGCAGTAGTGGTGCTTTATTGGAGGTATTTTCTGGATTTTGATGTTCTCAAACGCTTGTTCGTCGCGTTCATTCCAACGGGCATAGTGGGACTGCTGATTTACAGGGTCTTCAAAGACGTGCTGTTCGGGAACGAACAGATCGTTTTGTGGGCGTTACTTTTGGGCGGGATATTCATTATTCTATTCGAGTGGCGGTACAAAGAACGCGTGAAGGTCGATGACTTATCCAAGATTCCATACCGAGATTGCCTGCTTATCGGCCTATTTCAGGCGGTGTCTGTGATACCCGGCGTTTCCAGGTCGGCCCCCACGATTATGGGTGGTTTAGCTTTGGGTATGAAACGGCAGACGATCGTCCTATTCTCCTTCCTCCTAGCAGTACCGACTATGATAGCGGCTTCCGGGTTTGACCTTCTAATGTCTTACAGCGAATTCTCGTCCGGCCAAGTAGACCTGCTGCTCGTTGGATTTGTCGCTTCGTTCCTGGTCGCTATACCCGCCATCAAACTATTTCTAGGCTACGTAAAGAAGCATAACTTCATTCCGTTCGGCATCTACAGAATTCTATTGGTTATAGTGTTTTTCGTCTTCGTAATCCTCTAACCGAATTGGCGTTACGTGATCTCTTTCGGTACGCTAATCTATTGGGTCGATGTTCGTGGCTTGGTTTGCGGGGGTTGCCAAACCTCCAGCCAACACTGGAGGGGTGAAGCCAGGTCAAAGGCGCAGAGCATTATTGCGCGGAGGGCTTAGGACCCTGTCCCGTAGGGGTTCAGGGGTTCGAATCCCCTCCCCCGCACCACGATTGTGGAGAACATGGCCGCTTCTTGGACGATCTCGAAGCACGAGTTCCCATGAGATGAGTGCGCTTGCGACGAACGCGAAGAGCAAGTAAACGCCCAAGCCAAACCTCCCGAGAGCGAAGACAGTTCCAATCATGGCCGAGGAGTACGCGACCAAGACGAAGAGGAACCCATAAGATGGATACAGGCAAGGTGACTGCCAGCCAAAGCTCAGATCAGTCGCCCCGCCGCTAAGACTGTACTGTAACCGTTCTTGAGCACTGTGAAAAGCGGTTTCGCAACCAGCCCAAAGCGTTGAAAGCCCTGACAGGTCATAGTGCGCGAAGAGTGGCTGATAACTCATGCCAATTCATTTCAGCTCAACAATTAGGCAGTCGACTATTCTGAGTCCGTTGAACAACTTCCACCCGGTAACGCAGACAATTGATCATCGTGATGATCCGCTCACTGGTCGGAGGGTACTGGTTCTCAAGGACCGAATGGATTACGTGAAGAGATTCATCGATACAGACGATGTTTTTCTTCGAGAATTAGTTGAGTCAACTGCGGGCACTTGTCCTTTCTGTTCAGATTCGGTTCTGAGCAAGTCACCGATGTTCCCGCCTGAAATTGCTCCGGAAGGCCGTATTCGAGTCGGGGATGCCGTGTGCTTTCCAAGTCTCTTCGCTCATGAAGACTTCAACGCGATCATCGTTCCGACAAGGTCGCATGGTCTGCAGCTCGATCAGCTGCAACCGTCCATCTTTGCAGACGGCTTCAAGGCGTGTCTGGAGTACTTTGAACGTGTAAGATCCTTCAAGCCCGAAGCGAGGTTCGCCACGATCATCATGAACTACCTTCCACCGGCGGGCTCCACTATCGCGCACTCTCACCTTCAAGCATTAGCAAGTGATATCCCGTTCCAGACGACGGATCAACTCCTAGAGGCCAGCAGGAGATACTTTGAAGAGAATAATTCCTCATACTGGAGCGATCTGGTGGGTACGGAGAGAGAATCGGGAGAGAGGTACTTGGGAAGGGTACGGGGCGTGGATTGGTTGTCGCCGTTTGCTCCTTCAGGCCTTAACGAGGCCCAGGCGGTCGTAGCTGGTAAGCCGAATTTCGATCAGCTGTCTGACATTGATCTGCAAGGCTTAGCTGAAGGGTTGGTCAAGGTTCTGAGATACTACCATGATGTTGGGATAAGGAGCTTTAACGCGTTACTGTACTCAGGCCCATTGGGTCATCCTCTCAATTACTTTGCTGTTGGTCTAAGAATCGTCTCCAGATACGGTTACAAGCCAAGATTCGTTAGCGATGTTTGGGCGCTGCAGTATCTCCTCGGCGAGCAGGAGGTTTACGGATCCCCAGAAGAAACAGCTCTCAAACTAAGAGCATACTTCCGACCCTGACGCAATGATTTTGTTGGCCCTGAAGATGCTAAGCTCACGGTGAGCTTTTGATGATTCGAAGACATATACCCTGTCTTACCGTGCGCAGCTATCGGATCCTAGATGTTACCCCCTTCCTGTGAGATGTGGTCGCCGGTGAGCACCTCAACTAACGTCATCATCGGTGAGTACCTTCCTGAAAATGTCATCGCCGGCGATGACATGAGACGCTAGAAAACAAGGGTGTCGGACACATAGAGGACACCCTGATTTTCGCCCGTGCCGGGGCAGAGACTACCACATCGAACGTGTAACACATTCCAGCAAGAGGGCGGCTCTTCCTAGGAAACGTGCGAGTCAGGACCATGGGACGATCTGTAGCCCAGTTCGCCGCAACTGTGGCCCAGTTGAGCCTAGTTCGTAGCGAAAAAGAAGGGTGATAGTCACCTTGATCTTCCCTGGTTGGGCAGAGGACTGGGATAATGCAACCAATCCATAGACAATGGCGGAATAGAAACAATCAGCCCTTTTTCTGCTTTAGTCGCCTTACGTGTGCTAGGTTCGTCAGATGAGAAGACGCTTTTTGTCGTGAACGAGGACTCGAAAGCCTGATTTGTTTGAGACATTAAGACCAGTGCATGGCAAACGAAAACCTGAGAATCATCAAGGCAAACGCGAGACATTCACCCTTGGCCGCCTCGCTCTTTGATGCATATAGGCAGTTTTACAAGAAAAAGTCTGACCTGAAATCATCGCGTGATTTCTTGAAGCGACGACTAACGAATAATGAGTCGGTTCTATTCCTAGCTTTCTCGGTCAGTGGACGGCACCGGAAACCGATGTGGTTGGTACATCTATATCCGACCTTCTCATCCCTAACTCTTCGGCGGCAATGGATATTATCCGATCTCTTTGTGACTCAGGAGGCGCGTCGCGAGGGAGTTGGTAAAGCTTTGATGAATCGTGCACGTCAGCTTGCTGAGGAAACGGACGCCGACGCTCTTCTCCTCGAGACGGCTACAGGCAACTTTACCGCCCAGAAGTTATACGAGAAACTCGGATACAAGCGTGATGAGGTATTCTATCGTTACGCGCTGACGATTTAATCTAGAAGAGCTTAACAAAGCAGCGTGAGTTGCCAGCCTTGAGATTGTCGACTTCATCATTGTTGGCGTTGGGTCATGGGGTTAATGATCTCTTCTCGAACAGCCTTTCTGGTTTGCTACCGATAATCACTGGCTTGTTCGGCCTCTCGTATTTGTTAGCGGGAGTTGTCGCGATGGTCTTCAACGTCACATCGTCCATAATGCAGCCCCTGTTCGGTCATTGGTTCGACCGCTCTCACATCGCTTGGCTTATGGAGGCGGGGTTGACGGTGAACTGCGTGGGTATGAGCTTGCTTGGTTTTTCCTCAAGCTATGTCCTACTCCTATTTTTCGTGGGATCCGCTGGGCTGGGGACAGCATCCTTCCATCCTCCCGCCTTTTCAGCCGTTGTGAAGTCAGACAGCTCATCGCCAGGGAAGGATATGGGCATCTTTCTCTCAGCAGGAAACACAGGCTTCTTTCTCGGACCATTCGTAGCGGGTGCACTGGGTTCCGCGTTCGGTCTGCGTGGAATGGTCCTGTTGCTTCCGGTTGGTTTGGTGGTTGCCGTTGTTCTCTTCAAAGCCAAGATCAACCCTAAGAAGGTTGAAGAGAAGCGTTCACAACAGCGTCTCCCTCCGAATAAGCGGATCTTGAGCATACTGGCTAGCATAACTGCCCTCCGCTCCGTAACGGTGCAAACCGCGGTGACTTTTCTTCCGCTGTACTTTGTGGCACAAGGTGATTCGCTCTTACTGGCAACTGCGATCGCTTCCATTTGGCTTGGGGTAGGTGTGCTGGGGCAGCTTGGAGGGGGTTACGTTTCTGACCGCATTGGGAGGCGGCCAATAATAGTGAGCTCGCTTCTGCTCGGCGCCCTAATGTTCTACGGTTTTCTTCTAACGAATGGAGTCATTTCGCTAATTTTACTGGCCTTGTCCGGCGCCGCACTCTACGCAAGCTGGTCGGTGATTGTGGTGATGGCTTCAGAGGCCGCCCCAAGTAACATTGGAGCAGTTTCAGGTTTCATGCTCGGCTTCTACGTGGGAATCGGAGGCATAGCCGCCTTGGGCTTCGGAGCGTTAGCTGATAGCCTCGGCTTAACCCAGGCGTTCGAGATCGTCGCCGGGTTCGCGCTTATCGGAGGATTCCTAGCTTTATTTCTACCCAAAATGAGCGGAAGCGTGACTGACTTGAAGTATGCGGAATCGATTTGACGTACCAGTTCTCGAATGTGAAGTAACATACATGATGTCGGTGACAAGAATGACCGGAACGGATGATGAATCACGTGGTACTGTCTCGTTTCAAGGTGAGCATGGCGCGTATAGTGAGCAAGCAGCTCAATCTTACTTCGGAGAATCCGTTCACACTGAACCATGCAACACGATCAAAGGGGTCTTCACAGCCGTCGAGAAAGTTTCGTCTCTCTTCGGCGTTGTGCCAGCCGAAAACTCTCTGGAAGGGAGCGTAAATCAAACATACGATCTGCTCCTGGAATCCTTTCTAAAGATTTGCGCGGAGGTCAAAATCAAGATCACTCATTGCCTGCTTGCGCTTCCAGGAACGAAACTCGCCGATGTTCGAGCCGTGTATTCCCATCCACAAGCTTTGGCGCAATGCTCCGCATTCCTGGAGAGCTTACACGTCAGTGGCGAACCGGCATACGATACAGCCGGAAGTGCGAGGCTGTTGAAAGAGAGAGACCTGCATGATGCAGCTGCCATAGCAAGCAAGAAAGCAGCGGCTTTGTACGGCTTGGAAATCTTGCAGGAGAGAATTGAGGACTTCCCAGAGAACTTCACTCGTTTCTTGGTTATTGGTAAGCAAGAAGCGGCGAGAACTGGAAGAGACAAAACTTCAATTGTTTTCGCCACTAAACATACTCCTGGATCTCTTCAGAAAGCATTAAGCGAACTCTCTACGCGGGGAATTAACCTCACAAAGATCGAGTCGAGGCCCATAAGGGGCATGCCATGGGAGTATCACTTCTTTGTCGACTTCGAAGGACACAGAACCGACCGCGGTTGTGTCGATGCCCTCGAAGCTCTGGGCAAGGCAACAACACTCTTGAAAATTCTGGGCTCATACCCACGCGCTCTTCCATAACGGAGCTTCAGTAGGCTGAGTCGTTCTTTCTGCGAAAAAACGTAGTTATCGCAAAGATGATGAGTATGGAAAACCTATTCAATCATTTGAGCAATCTCCGTACTAAGAACGGGGTGCGAGGCGCCCAGAAAGCTCTGGATTCACAGCCGTGATGGGATGGCACATCGCCTCGGTTTCTTCCGAAAAAGATGTGGAAGGGCTCCAAGGCCCTGTCTAGGTTGTGGCGGTCGTTGTTGCGTTTCCAGTCGTCGTGACGTTCGCTTGGGTTATAGTGGTGTTGGCTACCGTAGAAGTTACGGTATAGCTGATCGTCACATTAGCAACCGTTTGAGTCACAGAGACTGTCTGGTTAAGGTACTGAGTCACGGTTACGGTGACGTTCGAGGGGGCTTGTGCGGCGCTAGGTGGGATATTGCTAGAACCCGTGGCAGTCGAATTGGTAGAGGTGTTGAGACTGGTAGACGAAGTTACATTGGCATCAGTCGTTGTTGTCATGCTTACAGATTCTACGCTCGTCGTGTTTTGAAGCTGGACGGTTGACGACATAGTTGTGGAATTGGTGGTTTGAGTACTATTTGGCGAAACCGTTGTTAGCGATGTAGAGTTCGAATTGGTGTTCCCAGGATTCGTGCCCAAGTTGCCAGTGCTTTCATTGACCGTACCGGAAAGTGAAAGATAGGACGTCGAAGCGAGTTGGCTTTCTGGTGAGTTGAATGTAGCAGTGTTGTTGTTCATTGTCCCAATGAGGATAAGTTGACCTTTTCCGGAATTCGTGTCAGCGAATATCGCGGTGGCTCCCGCGGTCTTCACACTTCCCTGACCGCCAGTTATTTGGATGGTCGTAGAGCCGATTTGGAGTGATCCTGTGACGTTTTGTATTACGAGCCACTGGTTAGAGTTCGTGTATGCATTCCCAGTGAGCTTTAGCGTACTAGCCCCCGAGAGACCGTTACCAATTGAGGTGGCCTGACCATTCATGTCGAGGGATATTGTTTGGGGTTGAGATTGTTGGTCTGCATGTGCTAGCGCGGGTGTCAGGGAGAGGATTGCGATTGTTACGAACAGCGCTGCGAAGAGGCGTTGTTGTGCGAGAGTTGCTTTCATTTCTTCCGCGCCTGTGGAGTAATTACAAGTATATCAATGTTCTTTCCGCGAAACGGTGATGTTTCGCTCGAAATCTACTAGTCGAAAGTGCGGTTTTGGGGTCGACATCTTAGGGATAGGTTGTGTGTGATTGATTGGGCTGAGGCTATATCTCGCGATTGCGTAGATAACTCTCGGAGAAGTGACCAATGAGAACTTCCATCTTTACGGTTGCCTTATCCGTTCTTCTAATCGGCTTTTGCCTGGGTGGAGTTGCCGGACAGGGAGTTACCGTTGGGTACACGGTCTACGTGAGCTTCTTCTACCCATTTCATTTTCTCTACAACCTCCATGTCACAATCAGCGATCAATCAGGTCGCGTCGTTGGCGAAGGGACAAGCTATGATGGAAGCATGCTCATAATTCCCGTTCGAACAGAATCCCTGACGATCTCGTTGACCGCAAGCACATCAGGATATGCCAGCGGGCCTCTAACCTACTACTACATGACAAGTCCAGCATACTGGCCCATATCAGGTACCTCCACGGTACCGGTCCAAGGTAACGGCGGAAATTACTGGATCACGGTGAACTTGTCCTAGTAACTCGAACTAATTGCTGAGCCAGAACTCGAACGAGTGGAAGAGTCCGGGGCCCTTTGGCGGCCCACACAGCCCCCTAAGCATTCATTTGTTCTTTCTGAAGCGTGATCCTAACTCTATCCAATTTCCATCCGGGTCCCTAATGTAAGCCAAGCACCACTTGCCCTCTTTGAATGGGCCAATAGCCCCTTTCCGTTTCTTGGTTAGCGTACGGTATGCGGATTCGGCGTCTTTAACCTCGAAAGCCAGATGGTCGAGACCTGATCTCCCGCCGTGTCGGTATCTCTTTGGATACCAATTGAGTTCCAGGACTTGCTTTGTTCCCTTAGTAGTTAGCCATGCGACGCGCCCCCCGGTTTCCATTATTGAAGTCTTGAAGAGCAGTTTCATTCCCAATGCTTTTCTGTAGAACTCGATTGACCGTTCTAGGTTAGAAACGTGGATTCCGGTATAGATGAATTTTGATCGCATTTGCCTTCCTCGAACACATCATCTGAGCTTGATATAAGTTGACGGAGACCAGGGAGGTCACACGTTTATTGAGAGATGCCGACAAAATCGATGGGCGCAGATGGTCGATCCTTTCTGATGGCCCCCGTTTTAGTCTCCAGGTAGGTCAATCGACGTTGGACCAGGCTGGATTGCAACGGATCACCCTTTACACGAATGACAACCAGCTCACAGTGTGCCAAGCCGTCAAGCATTGGCTTAACTCGGTCGATTGGGAGACCTGCACCATACGAGAGTCTAGTGATGAGGACGCCCTCGGGCTGGCGCTTCAAGACTTCCAGTATGTCACGGTAGATATCTAGCCTCGCGCGTTTCTTCAAACTTGCCTCTGTCCCAGAAACCTTCAGGCACGGGGCCTCAGCTGCGTCATTCCTACTTCTTCTTTAGGGGAACTTGTACTTCGGTGTTTGCCCACGCACGATGGCTTGTCCATGGGCTAGCAATGTAGACCTCTCTACTTGGACCAGCCTCTCTGAAAGGGCGGTATTGGAGCCAGCCTTCAATGCCATGGTAAACAAGTCCGTCCGCGAACTTGTCTGGGTCAAACGTAACGCTCGCTACACGCTGTCTTGGCAAGGTCATGATCTTGACCTTGCCTTCAGGCTTTGCTTTTCCTTTGATCTCAAGGCAGGCCACCGAACGGCGTTTCCGTTCGGGCCGTTTTCCCCATTCATCGATGAAGTACATAATCCATTTACCCGTGCGCAGCCGTCTTTTCTTTGCCCATTTTACAAGTTGACTGAACTCGGCCCGCCACATATTCTGACCAGTGTACCGCCCGATGTGAACTAGGTAAGCTACTCTGTAGCTTGGCGCTACTTTCACTTTGATATGTACGAACAACTTGAGTCTGTTCAACGCGTGACCATGATTTTATTTTAAACCTTGCTCACGTGAGTTTGACTACACGAAGCGACTCCACGATTGTTTCTACCCCAGTTGCGACTGCTCACTAATCGTAAATAGCGGACAAGAAGTCTCGCCGTCGAAGATTCCCGCGCTTAATGGCTAGTTATATTCTTGCCCTCGGACCCGCGTAGGCTTGAGGCAAACATGCCGATGAAAGTTATGATCGAAGCTACGATGAATGCCCTGCCCATGCCGGTTACAAATCCTACGGATTCGCCGGCGGTTAAGGTAGTGTAACCGCCAATAATTATTCCCGAAACAACTTGGTAAGGGATGGCGGTTGTGATAATGTATGCCACTAGGCCAATGCTCACCACGTTGCCCGTGTTAAAGACTGTCGCTCTAATCGCAGATGCCACACCACGCCGTTGGGGAGGGACAGAGCCCATAACCGAACTGATGTTTGGCGAGGAGAACAAGCCTATCCCAAGCCCGATTACGACGAGAAGAAGCTCAACGATCCAAAGCGGCGCAGTCGCGGTCAACAAGAATGCGGAAGCGAGATAGGCGACCGCACCGATCCCCATTCCAAGTGTAGCAAACAACCGCGTCCCATAGCGATCGGATAGTCGTCCACTTATCGGTCCAATCGAGACGAACGCCACATCCAGCGGCAGGAAGAGAATACCTGCCGTAAAGGCACTATATCCACGAATCAGCTGAAAGTAGAGTATCATAATCAGGCTTAGGGCCCCAAACCCTAACGAATACAAGAGTTGGCTGAGGTTGCCAGCAGAGAACAGGCGTATCTTGAAAAGGCGTAAATCAAGAAGCGGTTCAGCTGTACGCCGCTCAAATTGGAAGAATAATGCGAACACAACGAGACTCGACAAATAGAGCACTCCAGCTGTCAGTCTGTCGATCGCATCCATCGTATCGAGGCTGATCACTATGAGGAGCAAGGTGAGGGAAGCAGTGAACAAAACGAGTCCCCGATAATCAAACCCAGAGTGCGGTTCTCTTTCGGAGGTTTCATGAAGGCGGTGACGGGCCCAGAGAGTAGCGAAGATACCTATGGGCACGTTCATGATGAAGATCACCCTCCAGCCGATCGTGTCAATAAGGACTCCTCCGACAGTTAATCCAAGAACTGCTCCGACTGTAAACGCGATCTGGTTCACTCCGAGAGCGAAGCCGAGCTCCTGGGGAAGAGTCGCGTCCGTGATAAGCGCTGCACTGTTAAGTATAAGGACCGCCGCGCCGAACCCTTGGATGATCCTGAAAACTATCAACTGTTCACCCGTTTGGGCGATAACCGAGAGCCCCGAACCGAGCGTGAAGATCGCGAATCCTACGACGTAGACTTTTACCCTCCCGAAAATATCCGTAAATCTTCCGAGAAACAAGAGACCGATTGCTATGGCAATTTGATAGCCCTGAGTTATCCAAAGGAGCGTCTCGAGGTCGGAGTGAAGTGACTCTGCGATCGTGGGTAGTCCTATCAACACTATTCGTGTGTCAAGGCCGGCCATGAAAACGCCGACGGAGGTTACTGAAAGGACGACCCACTGGTACTTCAATTTGGGACCATACCTCAGGAAACGGTTGACGAATTTACTATTCTGAGCTTAGAGGGTTTCGAGCTGTCACCCATTGTGATGCATGAGAAATACAGACCGGCCTCTAGTTACGTTTGAAGTACAGCATGCCTAACAGCCCTGTTCAATCGCATGCCGGCAAACTACGGAGAGCGCGTCACAGACACCAAGCGATAGTTATGGCGCTGGCACGATATTTTGGTTGATTCGGAAGACATTGCCTGGGTCGTACTTCTTCTTTAGTTCGCGGAGTCGATCGAAGTGTATTCCAAAGTTGGCTCCGACTCGATCGGTGTCGTCGCCAGCGGCGAAGTTGATGTATCCTCCTCGTTCGGAGTGGGGCGCCAAGGCGGCGTAGTAGTCTTTGACCCAACGGATGTTAGCTTCGTTCTGTTCCGGGTCGGGCCACATACCTGCAATGACTGTGGCGTACTTTGCGTCGCGGTGGCCAAAAGCGGTGGCCTCAGGCGCCACGTCATGCACGGCGCCATTGATGGGGTAAATGTGCACGGTCGAGTTCACTACCGGGACCTTGGGGCCGAATTTCATGTGTGCATCGATCGCTCCATCCGTGAGATTTCGCACGTAGACAGCTTTCCAGTAGTGTTGGAGACCGGGGGGTACAAGGCCGTCAAAGAGGCTGTTCATAGCAGGGTAGGGCATGGGTCCAACGAACTCCGCGACAACGCGGGCGGCGTCTCGGAACGGCGCAAAGGCTTTGGTTGCCTGATCGGTCGGACCCGTCCAGCACACCACGATCGCGCAGAAAGTGTCACCATGACGGTTCTCAGGAATGAATGGAAGTGGAGGTGCGATTTGCCACGCGAAGAAGGCTCCGAGTTCCCGAGGCGCATTGGTGATGTACTTGTCGTATGCCCTCATCACCTTTGGGGCATCCTCGACCTCGAAGAGCATCGCTCCTCCCACTATGTCTTTAACCTCATGCAAGCTGAACTGGAAACTCGTCACGACGCCGAAGTTCCCTCCGCCACCTCGCAGCGCCCAAAAGAGGTCCGGTTTATGCTGCTCGCTCGCAGTCATGAATGAGCCGTCGGCAAGGACAACGTCGGCAGAAACTAGATTGTCCAAGGACAAACCTGCCCCTCGGGTGAGGTAGCCGATGCCCCCACCAAGCGTGAGTCCAGCGATACCAGTGGTGGAAATAATTCCACCCGTAGTGGCCATGCCGAATGCATACGTCGCATGGTTGAAATCTCCCCATGTACATCCACCCTCTGCCCACACAGTCTTCGAGGCAGGGTCCACGCGAATGCCCTTCATTCGACCAAGGTCCACAACAAGGGCATCATCTGCAGTGCCGAAACCCGGCACACTGTGCCCTCCACCGCGAACCGCGACAGCGAGGCCCTGTGTCTTGGCCATCTTTACGGCGGCGATGACATCCGCGACATCGACACAGCGGATGATAATAGCTGGCCGCTTGTCGATCATTGCATTGTAGACTTTGCGTGCTCCGTCATACCTTTCGTCCCCCGGCGGGATCACGTCCCCTCTGATTTGACTCCTCAGATCCTCGATTGCCTTTTCGTTCATTAGCTCATTCCTACCTTCCGTTCTCCTGGTGACCTCTACCTCTGAAACGCAACCTCAAGGTTATCTCTTGTCATTAGCGTATGCCACTTTGAGTCGAAGCCGACAGGCCGCATACTTTTGATCCGAATAAGGTTTCTGGCCTCATCACCCGTTTCGTCTAGCGTGAAATCGATCACACCATCGCTGGCCGCTTCAAGGTTCTTGTAGGCCCAATCGCTATGAATACCTCGCATAATTCCCCCAATCCCAGTAGACTTCCAGAGAGATCCAATAGGAATCAATCTCGTTCGTACAAACTCAACCCAGCTTTTCTCTTCATTGAACCTCGCAAGACATGAGACATCGTCCAAGATCCTCAACCAGTCAGGTGAGGGTTGAGGAGGTAACGCGTCCACCGAAGCCTCCGAACCCGGGCTTGCCATCAGGTACTTCGCGAAGAGTACACTAAGATCTGCAGCCTTCAAGGAGTAGAAAGCGTATTTTTCATTTGACTTACGACCAAGCGTGGCTGTGTACCAATCAAACACTCTCAGCTTTTCGTTCGCTTCGAGCTTCTCAACATCCAAGCCCATTTGAGTGAGCTGTGAACGGATGTTCTCAGGTGGCTGTGCGGAAACATGGTAGCTAACAACTCCGCCTGTTCTCAACCATTCCGCTGCCATGCAGAGGGATGCCTGGTACCAGGTTGACGTTGAATCATACTCGACTAGGAGCGTTGACCCAGGGGGCAATGGTCCCTTGAGCAACTCTTGGATGAGAGCAACGTGCATTATTTCAAAACCTCTGCTTTTTCATCGATGTGAATAGAATCTAGCGACATTAAGGGTGCCAAAACATAAATCTGCAGGCATCTGCACAATGGGACTGAGGACACTAAAAAATGCCACTCTACATGGACATACACTACAAGATCACCGGGCTTACGGCGGAAGCGATCATGGCCGCACATGCAAAGGATCTTCAGGTTCAAGGAAAGTACGGAGTGAAGTATCTCAAATATTGGTTCGATGAGTCCACGGGCAAAGCATTCTGCATGATAGATGCTCCGAGCAAAGAGGCCGCTACAGCAGTTCACCGAGAGGCGCATGGGCTCGTAGCGGACGAGATCGTTGAGGTCAAAGAAGGCGCCTAGGCGTCGGGCCGTCTACTGTCAGACAACAGGCCCCTAATGAAGAAAGACGCGCGGGTTTGGATTGCTCTATTTGTAATCGACACATTTTTCGCTGCTAACAGCGTATAACTAGAAGCCTCTTCTTGATAGGCAAGTCTCACCGTTTCTCCTTACCGGAATCCGGACCGTCAGCGCTCTAGCTACCCTCTTATAATTCCGCGCCGGAACACGTCCAAGATTTGAAGAGCAAATTCTTAACCTATGGCTAGTAAGACTTGGGTGAAGTCTTTGGGTCCTTCAACATTCTCGATTGTCGCTCTCGATCGTAGGAGCGGAGACATGGGCGTCGCGGTTCAATCTAAGTTCATAGCCGTCGGCTCGGTCGTGCCTTGGGCAAAGGCCCGGATAGGGGCCGTTGCAACACAAGCTTCTGCAAATGTTAGTTACGGGCCGAGAGCGATCAAGATGCTTGAAGACGGGCTGACTTCCTCTGAAGTGCTGCGTCGGCTTTTGGCGGAAGACGAACTAAATCAGGGGCGTCAGGTCGCTGTAGTCGATGCAAAGGGCATGGTGGCAATTCATACCGGGACGGGGTGCATGGAGTGGGCGGGGCATGTGAGCGGTGATGGGTACAGTTGCCAAGGAAACATTCTCGCCGGAAAGAATGTGGTCGAATCGATGGCGCGAGCGTATGAAGAAACCGCGGGCGACCTCATCGACCGACTTCTCGCTGCGCTCTCGGCAGGTCAAAGGGCCGGTGGCGATCGCAGGGGGCAACAGTCAGCAGCGCTTCTTGTGGTTAGAGAGAAAGGAGGTTACGAAGGGTTCACTGACAGGTATGTGGACCTGCGCGTTGACGACTCCGCACGACCAATCGATGAACTAAAACGAATCTTCAAGATCTACGACATGACAATGCTGTCTCGCGAAGATCCAAGCAACTTGGTCCCAATAACTGGCAACGTCCCGAGAGTCTTGCAGAGTAACCTGAAGAATCTAGGGTTCTACGAAGGTTCAGTCAACGGGAGCTACGACGAGCCAACAAAGAAAGCTTTGCGAGATTTCGTGAACGTTAACAATTTCGAGAATAGAATGCATAAGGACGGGTACATTTGGAAAAGCATACTGCAATGCATGGAAGATATGGCGAAGAAGAGTTAATCTAGCGATTCTTACTCGGGATAACTTTTCGGTCCCGTGGCCCTGTGTATTCGGTTTGAGGTCGAATCAGCCTATTGTTAGCTACTTGTTCAAGCACGTTCGCTGTCCATCCAACGCTTCGGCTCGCGGCAAACGTAGCCGTGAACAGGTCGGGGGGCAGCCCGACTGAGTCCATTACGACGGCTGAATAGAATTCGACGTTAGTGTACAGTTTTCGTTCCGGCCTCTTCTCTTGCAGGACGCGAATTCCAGTTTCCTCTACCTTGCGCGCAAGCTCAACGAAGCCTTTGTTGGCAGTTCTGCCTGCGATTTCTCTGAGGATTTCAGCCCGTGGGTCCGTAGTCCTGTATACTCTGTGCCCAAACCCCATCAGCCTTCTTCCAGCCTTCAGCTCGTCTCTTATCCACGCCTCTGCGCGTTCAGGTTTTCCAATGTCTTTCAGCATTTGGAGAACGGGTGCAGGGGCGCCGCCGTGCAACGGGCCTTTCAAGGCTCCGATAGCAGCCGTTATGGCCGAGTGCATGTCCGACCAGGTTGATGCGACGACTCTGGCTGCGAACGTCGATGAATTCATTCCATGATCGCCGAGAGCGATGAGGTACTTATTCATGGCGTCAACCTTGATCGGGTCCGGTTCCCGGCCGGTCAACATGTAGAGGTAATTAGCGGCGTGACTAAGACCGCTGCGTGGGTCCACTGGTTCTTGTCCTCTGCGAACCCGATCGAACGCAGCGTTGATCGTCGGAATCTTAGCAGTTATCGCAACCGCATCAGCCATATCTGGAGTCTTGAGGGGGATGCCCGTTCCAAGAATGGAAATTGCGGTCCGAAGGACATCAAGAGTGTTTGATGAAGCGGGAAGACTGCGTATAGCTGTCTTCAAGTTCTCGGGGATGGGGCGTTCCTGATCCAGACGGGTTTGTAGTTCGTCCAGCTGTCTTTGGTTGGGCAAGTTTCCATTCCAAAGAAGATATGCTACTTCCTCGAAGGAGAGGGACGAAGCCAAATCGTGAATGTCGTAGCCTCGATAGATGAGTCGTCCAGCGTTGCCATCGATCAGGCAAATGTCACTCGTGTCAACGATGACGCCTTCCAGCCCCTTAGCCACAATCAATTGGCGATCACCGAATTCCTCACGGCACTTGCTTATTACCACGCCTCTGTCCTATTCCATGTCGTACGCTTTCTCTGGCCCCCATCTTGAAAATCGCCGCGAGCACGATGGAAACGGCAGCATATAGCGGACTCAGCAACCAAGGCAGGCTTGCGTTTCCGGTCAATTGCCAAATTGTCCCTCCGAGTAAGGGGGAAATGTTTGCTCCTAAGCTAAGGAAGAGGTTCAATACCCCAACATACATCCCACGCTCGGATTCGGGTGAGATCTCCGTTACCATCGTTGAGGCAATTGGGAAGAACATGTTCTCGCCCAACGTCATGACCACGACTGCGAGAAGTAGCCAGTAGAACGTTGGGGCCAGCGCTAGGCTCGTTATACCCGCCGCCATTACGACGACCCCTAAAATGTAGCCGGTCTGATCGGGGACTTTTTCTAGCCAGCGTGAAGTGGGGAACTGAAACACGACGACTGTGACGCCTGAAATTGAGAACAGTGCCCCTACCTGCAGGCTATTTAATCCCTTGACTTGCACCGCGAAAATTGGTAGAAGGGAGTAGAACTGCGTATAGAACAACATTGCAAAGAGCGAAGCCACACAGAGCACAAGCAGCTCGCGGTCCTTCAAAACGCCTATCCTTGGAAGTTTAGGTTTCTCCAACCCCGTTTTTCGTGACTCAGGTACGAGTCCGATGAAGAGCGCTAGGGCGGCTATGCCAAGTAAGGATGACGTCAGGAACAGGTCTTGGAAGTTGTTGCTGGCGGCGAGTATAGCGCCGCCGAGTATTGGCGCGACTATCCACGAACAATTCGCGACAATTCTGCTGATTCCGTAGGCCGTGGTTCTCTTGCCCTCCTCAACTTGGTCGGCTATGATTGTGGTCTGTGAAGTTCGTGAGGCCGCATCCATAACCCCGGACAGTGAGATGACGGGCAGTGCCTGGTTGAACGTAGTAGTGAGGGAGAGCGCCGCTGGAATTACGGCTGAGCTTGAGTCGCCGAAGACGTATACCTTCCTTCTTCCAATCCTATCAATTAGCCACCCGACGAGAACGACTGTGATGGTGCCCACGAGCCCGCTGACAAAGTAGAGTAGTGAAACCGCACCCACAGAGATCCGTAGCTGGTGATACAGGAAGAGGGGAAGAAATGGACTCAACATTGTGGACGCTAATCCCGTTACCGCGAGGTTTGACATTAGGAACCAGAAATGCCGGCCTTGAGGCAGTTTGGAGAGGTATTTCCGGATCATACAACGCGACCGTTCTGCGGATTTACTTACAATGATTCTTAAACAGGGTGGGGATTCTAATGTATAGGCCTTGAAAGATGACCCATCCAATTCCCGGGCGTGAGTCGGGAGTAGTGACTTTCAAAGAGAATGATCAAGTTCGGATCAACGACGACGCGGTTCTCGCCTCCGAAGCCATCAGAGGCGAAATTGGAACCGTCACTAAGATCGACCGCTTCCTAACGCAGTCGTCTCAAGTCTCTGAGCAACTCATGGTCGTTGACCGGTATCAGCAACTAATCAAACAGCCGAGAGAGACTGAAATTCTGGGTTTTGCACTTCAGGTATACCTTCCCAAAATAGGGGATTCAGTTCTTGTCGCCTCAAATGAGGTAACACTCCTCTCAAAGTTTCAGGACCGGATAAAGAGCCTCGAAGAGAGGTTAATCGCCCATTTAATCGATCCCCAGCAATTCTCAGTTCTCGCAGATGGCGGACTGGATGTACCTTTCATTAACCAAAATTTCGACGCCCCGTTCTTCGGAGACATTGTAAAGTATGTTCTTAGGCCGAAGCTTGGAAGAACCGCAACAAAGGTACTTTCTCCTGAAGCTTCTGGGCCTCCACTAGCAGCGGTGTACGCAAGTATAGCCGGTCTGAGTTTTGTGAGAGCCGTGAAAGTCTACGATAAGTCAAAGCCCCAGGTGCCTAGGACCTGGCGGGGAGCAATCATCGGAGACGTGCAGGTACCTTCCGCGACGAAGAAAACCGAACACTACTTTGCACTCCCACAGGGCTCTATTGTAAAGGATGACAGCGTAATAATATTCGATGATGTTGGCTTCACAGGAAGAACCCGCAACGCCTGCATTCAACTCGTCGAGAAATTAGGTGCGAAAGTCTCCGCTATTGTCAACGTGGTAGAGAAGTCATACGGAGAACCACGAAATATCACGATCGATAGCAGGGCGGTGCTCGGAATAACCGGATTTGAGCCAGAGACAAATTCTACTTGTAAACTCAGCATCAACGAACTCTTGCTGGAACGATTAGGATCGCCCAGAATCGTTCAAGGCGTTAGATACGAACCCAGTCGCTCACTTTCCACCCTTCAAAGTCAAACATAACAGGAAAGAATCCACGATTGCAGATCGAGTACTGCGAGTTTCCAGACGACGCCCTCTACGATCTTGAGAACAACGTGTGGGTCAGATTCGATTCTCAAAAACATGCGAAATTAGGCATAACTAGTGTTCACGCCGCCCTCGCGGGTAGACTCAATCAAGTGAAATTCAAACAACTTGGTTCAAGCCTCAGAAGAAATCAAAGCGTCGCCACGATCGAAAGCGTGAGATATTTCGGTGTCGTTAGAACGCCCCTGGCAGGAACACTGATCACGATTAATTCCCAGCTGGAAAGAGAGCCGAAGCTCGCAAACGATTCGCCCTACACTCTTGGGTGGTTTGTAGAGCTTGAGCCCAGCGTTCCTAATGATGATCGACAATTTCTCGTCGAACCGAGAAACGCTGCGGACAAGATCAGGGCGCAGATCAGCGAACTTCGTGTTCGCTGTTTCAAGGCCTATCCGGATTACGAAATGTGGGAGATCGGTGTCGAATGCGCGGCGGTTCTTATCCGATTGAACGAGTTAATGGAGCGTTGCAAAGTTGGTGGGGTCGTTCACGTGATCTCTGACGACCCCACCGCGGATATTGAGATGGAGAGATGGTCAGATGAAACGGGTCAAGCTGTACTTGAGTCTAGGAAAGAAGGGAAGTTGACGCATTTTATCGTGAAGAAAGTGAAAGCCTAGGGTTTCTGGATTGGGTTACGAACCATGTTTCCCCATTCGGTCCATGATCCGTCATAGTTCTTGACGTTCGGGTATCCGAGCAGATATTTCAGGACGAACCATGAGAATGATGACCGTTCACCGATTCTGCAGTATGTGATGACATTCTTATCTGGCGTGACACCTTTGCCTTGGTACAATTTCGCGAGTTCTTCTGCGGGTTTGAATGTTCCGTCTTCCTTGACGGCTTGAGACCAGGGTATGTTCACCGCGCCTGGGATGTGGCCTCCGCGTTGTGCGTGTTCGTTCGGGTATTCGGGAGGGGCGGTTATCTCTCCAGTGAATTCAGCAGGGCTTCGGACGTCTACGAGCGCTCTGTTCTGCTGTCCTAGATCTTTCTTCATGTTGTCGAGGTATGTTCTGATTGTTTCGTCTGGTCCCTTGGCCTTGAATGTGGTTTTGGGATGGCTCGGGTGTTCTTTCGTTATTTCTCTATCTTCCGCTAGCCATTTCTTCCGGCCGCCATTCATCAAGACCACTTTTTCTACACCGTAGTATTTGAGAATCCAGAATGCGAAAGCGGCAAACCAGTTGTTGAAGTCCCCATAGAGCACAAGAGTGGTGTTAGTTCCGACACCGGCTTTTGATAGTAAGTCTTCAAGTTGTTGTTTGCTCAGGATGTCGCGTGAAAGCGGGTCGTTCATGTCTTTCCTCCAGTCGAAGAGGGCTGTGCCGGGGATGTGACCCAGGTTGTAATTTGCTGTCGGGTCGTAGTCAACCTCAGCTATGCGGACATTCGAATCTTTGAGATGCTCGCTTACCCACCCTGTATCGACGAGAACTTCAGGATGCTTGTAGGCAACTGTTGCGCTTGCTTGAGACATCAACTTCAGAGCACACCATGACGTATGGCATATTTAACCTGAACTCCCCCGCGACTTGCACTTTCACAGAATCCTAAGTGCTCGTTGAAAGTTTAATTTGGACGCAAGGCTGAGGGTCAGTAACGGGCATGTTATTGAGACCCGGTGAATCGAGGCTTTTCCTGTTTCTCGCACATCCAGGCGCTACATATGCCCCGAACGCGATTCTCGCGGTTAGATAGGTCAGGTTTCATAGTTGTTCTTCAAAATCGTTGACGGTTTGACTTTCGACGATGTTCTACTCGTTCCCAAGAAAACTAGCGTTCATTCTCGAAAGGAGGTCCACACCAACACTAAACTTTCCCGCCACATCGAGCTGAGGAGCCCTATCGTCAGCGCACCAATGGACACGGTCACCGAGCATGCGATGGCCATTACCATGGCTCGCGCTGGCGGTATCGGAATCATTCATCGATTCATGTCGATTGAACACCAAGTTGAGGAGGTTCTGAAAGTCAAGCGCTCCGAAAGCATCGTGATCGATCAACCATACAGTTTGACGGGAAATGAGAAACTGAAAGACGCAAGGCGCCTAATGTCTCAACGCGGTGTCTCCGGACTACTAATCCTAAACGAACTCGGTCAACTGAACGGTATCCTAACCACCCGTGACATCCTCTTCGAACGCGATTTAGAGAAGAAAGTTACAGAAATGATGACGCCCGTCAAAGATATGGTGACTGCTCCTCCGAACACAACGCTTCAAGAAGCTGAGCGGATACTTCACAAAAACAAACTTGAGAAATTGCCTCTTGTCGACAAAAATGGGAAATTGCGAGGCTTGATAACGAGTCGAGACATCCTCAACCTCGAACAGTACCCAAACACATCAAAGGACGAAAAGGGAAGGCTCATGGTCGGCGCGGCGATTGGCATTAAGTCGGATTACATGGAACGAGCTAGGGCCCTTCATCAGGCTGGCGCCGACATCCTCGTACTTGATATCGCCCACGCCCACTCTGACATCACGCTCGATGTTCTCCGCGGGGTTAAGAATTCCCTCCCGAACGCCGAACTGATGGCAGGAAACGTTGCCACAAAGGAAGGAACAAACGACCTGATCAGAGCAGGAGCAGACGCGGTCAAGATCGGAATCGGATCCGGGTCAATATGCATAACCCGAATTGTAACGGGTGCGGGCGTTCCACAACTCACCGCCATAATGGAATGTGCAAAGGTCGCAGATGATGCCAATGTGCCAGTAATTGCCGACGGCGGCGTACGAAACTCTGGAGATATCACCAAGGCAATCGCTGCTGGAGCCTCTACAGTCATGATCGGTAGCCTGCTAGCCGGAACAGAACAAAGCCCAGGTATCACGGTAATGAGAGAGGGAAGGAAATACAAACTCGTCCGCGGAATGGCTTCGGTAGCAGCATCATATGATAGGGCCGCTCGCGAACCTGACCAACTGGAAAACGATGATGCCGTAGGGTTGCTTGATTATGTTCCCGAAGGCGTGGAGGCCTTCGTTCCATTCAAAGGAACTGCTTCCGAGCTCATAAATCAGCTCGTGGGCGGGTTGAGATCAGGCCTTAGTTACTGCGGCGCAACGGAAATCTCTCAACTGCGCGGGAAAGGCGAATTTGTGCGCATCTCCCCCGCAGGGCTTAAGGAAAGCTACCCGCATGATGTCGAAGTGATGTAGAGGCATATCTGACTAAATTCGTCGAGTCAATTTGCGAATCTTCACCATAGGGCATTCCACCCGAACCATTGATGAATTATGCAAAATACTCTCCACTAATCACATCATCACCTTGGCAGATGTCCGAAGATTTCCTGGTTCCTTCAAGAACCCACAATTCAACACAGATGTAATCGGACTGGAGCTATCTAGGTATAGGATTCAATACGTTTGGCTGGAAAAACTCGGAGGGCGAAGGAAAGGGTTGGGCAAGTCATCTAAGAACACTTGCTGGAAAAACACATCGTTCAGAAATTACGCAGACTATATGGAAACGAATCAATTCACGGAAGGGATTGGACAACTAATTCAGCTATGTGAGAGCGCACCGGTTGCGTTAATGTGTGCCGAGAGTCTCTACTGGAGATGTCACCGCTCCATGATCGCTGATTTTCTGAAGTCAAAAGGGATTGAAGTCACGCATATTTTCGACGAAAAGCATACCCGAGAACATGAATACACTCAGTGCGCTAGAGTTGTTGATGGGCAGCTGAGTTATCATGACACGAGTTCTCGACTACTCGGTCACTAGGGAATCTCGATCATCAGGTCGTCTCCTTGAACCATTACCTTGTAAGCCTTCTCTGGCGAAATAGTGTCAGGAGCATCGCCATCTGGTCCGCCTAGAACTTTGCCGCTCCTCACGTCGAACTGTGCTCCGTGATCGGGGCAGGTTAGGGTGTTCCCGTTGAGTTGCCCTTCGCTCAAGTTGCCCTGCTCGTGAGTGCACCAATTATCGATTGCGTAGAAAGTCCCGTCGACGTTGGAGAGAACCAAATCGTTTCCGCCAGCGTTAACGATCTTAACCGTGCCTGGGGGGACCTCAGACTTTTTACATGCCCTGATTAAGGCCATTTGCGGACGGAATTCTAAACTGATTCAATGCTCTTAAGGTCTTGGTCAGATGTTCCCCGCCACTCTCGCCTTGGCTCTGCTCAACTCTTCATTCAGGATCGGGACGACTTCCGCATAGTCGCCAATGATTCCGTAGTCACAGTTCTTGAAGATCGGCGCGTTGGGGTCGTTGTTTATAGCTACCACGATTTTCGCACGTCCAACGCCTACCATGTGGTTGAACGCTCCTCTGATGGCTACCGCGAGGTATAACCTCGGAGCGACAGACTTCCCGGTCAAGCCTACTTGCAGCTGGCTGGGAAGCCATCCGAGGTCAACGACCTTCCTAGTCGTAGCTATCGGCGAATCCAATATGGTTGCAAGTTGGTTTATGGGCGACAGGTTTGGGGGGCCTCCAACTCCAGCTCCGACCGCAACGATTACTTCTGCGTTATCCAACCTGAGCGCGTCACGATCGGATCGAAACTCTTCGTTAACAACGTGGGAGACTGG
>JBEKPE010000014.1:0-25354 GCA_049521055.1 Bathyarchaeia archaeon | reverse complement strand
CGAGCTATTAGGACGAATCTCGAAGGTAGATGGGATTTCTCGTCATCAACTTGTAATTTATGATCTCGGTGCAAACAACCTTGTAATTCAAATCGACAAGGTCAGCGGTCAGGGGCAAAGAGTCAAGACGAACGTTAAGGTTTGATCGCGACACACCGACGTGAATAATCCCAACGGTCCACGGCCACTACCAGACCTGTTTGTTATGCGCTTCCTTAGATCAAGCGGCCAGGCTAGTAGCCTCCGCTAACGTACACTCAAATCTCTATTATGGTGTAGGCGATGTTGAAGTGCGATCCGTTTCCTCCGGCGTTGACTGCGTGACCAAAGTCAAACCAATATTGCGTCCCTATTGTCAGTCCGCGTATGGTAACTGGGAAAATAGCAGTTGGGTTGTACCCGCTGCCTCGATATGGCGGAACCAGAACGCCTCCTGATGGAAGTGTTGCGCCAAAACTCGGTGCCGTCCCTGTCCCATACCAAACGGCCGCAAACGTACCGAATGCAGAGTTAGTACTGAATAAGTCGACGGCTGCGATAATTAGAACATTCCCAGTCAATGTGGGAGTAAAATGAATTGCAAGCCCATCCGCCTCCATCGCGGACCCCGAGGTGTTCATGGCATTTGAGAAGCTGGGTGGGTTTTGTGTACTTACGTAGATTGCGTTGGGTGAGCTTTGTCCAACTTGCGTTGCGAGCATTGCTCCGCTTGCATTCACCAAACCTACAGTACCCGTCCCATTACGCCACTCCTGCAAATTCGCCGTCTACCCTGTATCGCCCTGAGCGACGATCGGTATAGCCCCTGGGTCACCTGCGAAGCCGGCCAATGCCGTGGCGCCCGAACTTGACGCCAGCCCCTGCACTCCCGTCTCGGTTGTAGTCGTTCCCATGACGCCTGTGCCGACCGTGCATGTCCCCTGAAGCGCGGCTCCACTGGTGGTAGTATTAGCCGACAAAGCTGGACCCCCACTACTGTTAAGAGTAGTCGTCCCGCTCCCAGCATTCACCGTATCAATCACCATATTGCCGCTTGCCTGAACAGGCAGAACGACGCTTTTTCCGGGCAACCGGTCAAGGAGTAACCCGGCGACGCCAGCAGACGCGGTCAAAGTGAAAATTTTGCGGAGGAAACCTCTGCGATTGTTGCGATCGGATTCTTTCATCTTAGATGAATCCTTCAACTTGCCCTCCGCTCTTCATCCTGAAATCTCAGTCCAACACTTTCCAGTTCAACTATTCTACACGCCCGACGCAGGTTAGCAGGTTCAGCACAATAATTCCAAAACTAGGATGCATTGACCATGGCCGTAGCCTTACTCGGCAAATACTGAAGCATCCCAATATAATCTCCTGTCAGCATCAAAATCAAAAGCCCCTATGGAATGGGTATCGTCGTTATGTAAAACCCTGAACCTTCGACCGAATCTCAGGATAATTGAAGAGTTCTTGGTTAGAGCTGCCAACCTTGTCAAGCGAATCCGAAACTATCAATGTGATCTGAACCCAACAGCCTTGATCAGGGTTCTTAGCCGGCTAATCAGCCCCGTTGATCCTTTCGATTTCTCAGTAAGTTGCTCCAATTCATGTAAGTGAGCAAGAAGTATTGGACGATCGCTGTCACTGTAAACATTCTCCTTTGATTGCGCAACGCTGGTCCCCCAATCGACCAAATTCGAAATATCGCCTGAACGAACGTCCGGGAATGCGGTTTGCAAATCTGGTCTGCACAGGTACAAATACAGCAGTAATGTGACTGCTGGATTCAACTCGTATCTGCTTAGAGTGATCGAGTCAAGGCCTGTAACCCGCTTGTATGACTCTCCGAAAAGGCTCTCGAAGGACTCATGAAACCCATTCAACTTAGCCAACATCTCGCTCGAAACTTCGTTCCCTTCAAGTCTCAATAGGAGTCTTGCATAGTTCGACAAGTGTGTAGCGCGACTCGCTACGAACTCATCACGAAGCCTATCATTTGCTGGAGTTTGGAGTCTGGGACTTTTCCACTGCTTCCCAGCGTAGAGAAGGAGATTTGATAGGTACCTCATCGAGCGTGCCTGATCGAAGTAGTAACACCCTACGCACATGTCCAGATAATGAAAATCTGTGATTTCACGGAGGCGGAGGAAGAAGTCTGTATCCTCGTAACCTGGTTCAACGAAAGCTGGATCGAATCCGCCTGACTTGATCATCAAATCTTTCCGTCCCATGGCAGAACCAGGAGAAAGGGCGAACCGAACCAGGATATCCTCCCATGAGGGTGAATATCGCCGACTGGAAGCGAGTGTCGTAGAACCTAGTTTTTCCCCATTCCTGCTGACCATTTCAAGGTTACCGAACGTTAAACCGACTGAAGGATACTTCCTTAGGATTTCCACTTGAAGTTGAAGCTTCTCAGGGATCCAAGTGTCGTCGCAGTCAAGAAAAGCAATGTACTCGCCCCTGGCTATGCTCAAGCCGGTGTTACGAGCAATTGATATTCCACTGTGTTCCTGCTTTACAAGTTGAATTGTAGGCCCATATCCGCGTAACAATTCTAAGGTCGAATCAGTTGACCCATCATCGACGACGATAATTTCACGTTGCGGATAGGTCTGTTTGAGAGCACTATCTATAGCGCGAGAGACGGTCTCCTGTCCATTGTAAACTGGGATAATCACGCTTACTAGTGAAGACAACGAGTCAGACGTTTCGCGAGTCCGATGCGACATATCTCAACAAACCACTTTGAAAATAGTCTTATCATTTCATTTGGTGTTCCCATTAGGTGATTTTCGGATACCCACCTCAATGCCACCTCGGCGTCTTGATCAAGGTCTTAGACTAACCATTCAAGCCCTTCCGTTTGGTGGGTTCTTCCTCAACCTTTCAAAATCACCAACGTAGCCCAGAAGTATCGGGTGGTCATCATCATTTTGGCTGCCTCTTGCAACGCTTAACCCCCAATCTATTAACCTCGAGAGGTCGCCTGAACCCACTTCCGGGTACGCGGTTTGTAAGTCTGATCGGCACAGGTACAAATATAGCAGGAGGGAGACGGCACTATTCGGTTCATATCTACTCAGGTCAATGGGGTCGAAGTGCGAAACGCGTTTGTACGCATCTCCGAAAATATCTTTGAAAGTCTCGTGATAGCTGATTATTTGCTCCAACATTTCCCGGGAGACTCTGTCGCCCTGTACTCGTACTAAGATCCTCAATAGCCATCTCATTTCCTCACTACATCTTCTCATGAACTCAATGCGAAAGTGGTCATCTGTGTCCCGTTGGAGCCTAGGATGATTCCAGTATTTCCTAGCATACAGGAAAAGGCTTGTTATCCGTCGGAGTCCATGCGATTGGTCGTAACAATAATAGGCTAGGCATAGATCCAGGTAATTGAAGTCCGCTAATTCACGGAGTCGAAGGGAAAAATCTCGATCTTCATAGCCATGGGAAGTGAACAGATCCGCGTCGAAACCGCCAATTTTGAGTATCAACCCCCTTCGAGCGAGCACTGTTGAAACCTGAACGATACTTCCCGTTAACAGAATATCCTCCCAAGAAGGGGCATATCGCATATACGACGGCAACATCGTGAACCCTAGTTTCTCTCCCCGCTTGTTGACAACCTCAAGGTTGCCGAACGTTAAACCGATCGAAGGATGGCTGTTGAGGATTTCGATTTGGATTGCTAGTTTTTCTGAAATCCAAAAATCATCATGATCGAGGAAGGCTATGTATTCTCCCCGGGCGAGTCCGACTCCATGATTGCGTGCACTCGCAACTCCCCCATTCGCCTGTTCAACCAAACGAATCTTCGACCCATACTTCCGTAACAGTTCTTTGGTTGAGTCAGTGGACCCGTCATCTACGACGATAACCTCCCACTCCTGGTAACTCTGCGCAAAGACGCTGTCAATGGCACGGCAGATAGTCTCCTCTCCGTTGAAGACTGGAATGATGACGCTAACGAGCGGGGAATTGTGTCCTGACATTTCGGTGCGCGAACTGTTGCCTTTGCTGAGTGCCAACTATCTCAACTGGACGATGCCTGTTTGTTGAAAAGGCATGGCGATTGGATTGATAGATTTAGTGGCGTCATCTTGTGGGTACGGAGGGATTATCTGAATTGAGCTGGAGGAGACGGAGCATCCTCCCCCTCTTCCCTACAAGGTTTTGGTATCTTGTCAACGACCGACTTATGTCCTCAACATTGGTGCTAAAGGTAAGGCTGCTAGAGGTTATCCTCGCATCTGACATATAGTGGAGTTACGCTTTGCAATGCGTCAAGTTGTGTGGGGATGGGCGGCGGAGTACTTGGGACGAAGCATCGAATCAACAAGTTCGCTGGCCAGAGAGTAGGAGAGGTTGTCGTCTCAGCGTAAGTTCCCTAAGTTATTGGATGTTTGGGAATTACCCAAATATGAGGAACGAGTTCGCATATTAGGGAAGGACCGTTTGGAGGATGTTAAGAAAGTCGATTCGAAGGGTCGAATATCCTGCCGGCGCGGTGGAGGAGCAAAAGGCCCCCTAATTCACGTGAAAAATCATTCTAATCGAGAACGGAGACGTTTTGCTTGAAGCTAAGGGTGAAACCGGATCTAACGAGACACTTTGACTCACTCGAAGTGGACGTTAACCCAAGGGATTTCGCAGAATTCTCGAGATTCAAGAAGGCCATCTTAGGAAGACGCAGAAAATGAGATTCGTGGACGAGCCCAGTGATCTATTGCCGATGGTGTAGCCGGTGGGATATGAACCCACGGTTCGGCGGAAAATCGGATTAGGCTCAAATTGGTACTAGGTCGCTGAAGTCTAAGACCTTAAGGTTGAAGTCTTTCAGTAACTTCTTTTTCTTCTCCAATACAAGCGAATCTTCGGTCACAAGATCTTCTCTGCTCGCCAGCGCAGTCGCTAGTATGATGCAATCCACGTAGTCCGAAATGATCTTCCTGAAGCTTTGCGCTGCCTCAATCACCTCCGTCTCATAGAATGGGACTACGCGGAAAGCCGACAGTATCGCGTCTACCGCGCGAATGGTGGATTTGGCGGGGACGTTCAGTTTGGCTCCTTTCGCCTGCAATTCGAAGAGTGAGATTAGGCTGACTGAGATTTCCTCGAGCTTCAAGTCCGTCTCTTTCTTCGCAACGGCAGCGAGTAAATCTCTGTCAACCGCGATTTGAGCCAGTGGGAGCAGGTAGGTTGTGTCAAGGATCAAGACTCAAACCGCTTTGCCAGTTCTCTTCGGAATGTTTCGAACTCCTTTACATTGGTTTTGACTAGCTTTTCCGAGAAGACCAAGTCCAGAACCTTCGCCTCGCCCTTTAGTGCTCTCTTCAGCAATTCGTTTGCCACTTTAGACATCGCCTTCGTTGTTCTGTATCGTCTCATGCTCTCGTTCACCAGCTTCTGGTAGATGTCATCGTCGAGGAGGATCGTGGTGCGTCTGGACATATAACCACCTAAGCATTAAGTGTTCAAACACCCATAAAAACCGTTCAACTCGGTTTGGAGATTGCCTACGCGTAGGTGAGTTGTGAATAACATAGACGACGATCACGGTAAAACGTGGTGGGGCCGGTGGGACTTAATTGGAATCCTCGGTGGGGCTACTCAAATGCTCGTTTCGAGACGCTTTACATCATGAATCTATTATCGGTATGGCCATTCGTTGCCCTGCGACAGCGTGCTAAAGCAATTTCAGAAATTCGTCTTTGGTGATTCCCGCTTCGGCTACGATCTCCATTAACAACCCTTTTCCAATTGGATCGTGTCTTGGGACACTTATACGAACTCCCACCTTATTCCGTAGGATTAAGTGGCTGCCGGATTGTCTTACCGGCACGAAACCTATTTTTCCAAGAGCTTTGAGAACGTCTCTCCAAGATAGGCTTGGAAGCTTAGAGGAACTAGGCAACTACACAGTTACCTGGACAAGTTTGGCTTTCTTCTCCTTGGCCTCAGCCTCAACGTCCTCCAAATAGAGCTTTATGGCATCCTGAATGTTTTTGAGGGCCTCCGGCTCTGTCTTGCCTTCGCTCAGACACCCAGGCAGCTCAATGCATCTCGCAACAAAGCCCTCCCCACGTTGGCGTTTGAGCGATACATGATAGTTTCTAGCTTCCATAAGCACATTTCACTAGCCGTCGTATTTATTCACGCGGCCCCAGTTTTCGAGCGGCAAAGGCGGACACGTAGTTATTGATGCCCAGAGCAATTGCCCGAGGTGGCTACATCAAGAGAACATCTCAGCAGTCTTCTAGTCGAGCATGCAAAATCCCATGATATGGTGGGGCCGGTTCGTCGTGTGGTGGGGCCGGTGGGATTTGAACCCATGAATCGTGGGGCTAGTGGCTATGGTGATGGTCCGATGCTTGCGAGTCATGGTTGTTGACGGCTCGACTCTAGCAGCACTCTAAAAGTCATCAGTACAAGTTGAATACGGGTCTGATCTGTTGTGCACCCGCGCAGGTTCACATCCAAAGCAACAAGTCTTATGAAGAGGGGCCGTTGGCAGAAGAATTAGCGAGTCAGTTGGAACTTAGACAGGAACAAAGGAATACGAAGCAGCAATTCGACGCGCTAGTTTCTGAGATTAGGGTGATAGTCGGAAATAAACTGAAGAATCACAGAGACGGCGATTCAGAGCGATTTCTTTTCAAGCGATGACAGATGGATGCCGACACGGATAATTGACACCGTTGTCCTAATTGGTTTTTCAGATCGGAACGACCCGCCGAACGAAAAGGAGTATACCTAGCTACTACGCGCGTCTTGGTCGATGAAACTAGGGCGCCGGGAATCTCCATCAAGACTAACGCGGAACCGATGCCTGATCCATTCTCATCCCTGATTCTTTTCGATAGTTCGAGGGCTGAATCGTGAAATGGTTCCCCAAGTTTCTTAACAGATGCGACTAGGACATTTGAATCGAGACCGATCTTCATGCCTTCCTGCGTTCCCTTTCGATCATTTCGGCGGCCGTTACATCTCTTGGAAAATAACGTGCCAGTTCTTCGGAAAGTTCTTCAAGAGAGCGATGTCTAATCCATTTCGGAACTTCGAATCCCAGGCTCGACGTACCCCTAGCCCGATATACGTTCACTCGGCCCTTTCTAATTAGAAGAACCTTGCCTTCCCCCACTAGCTTAAGTGGCAGGTGACCGTTTGCTGTCGCCCAGGAGATACTCAGCCGTTTCGCAACCTCGTCAGGCGTTACGGCCTCCCTTTGAACAAGTTCGAGAATATCTCCATCCAGATCTCGCATAGTCGATCTATGCTGAGATACATCTTATGTTAAAAATAAGGATACGCTGACCCTAAAACTCACCGTAGGCGACAGTGTCACGAATGGTGGAGCCAATGTACATTGGACTATCATTGGATCGCTGTGTGATTTGAAAGTATGGAATGGTGCGGCGGTGGGATACGAACCCACCACATCGTGGGTTCAGAGAGATTCGGGTCCACGAACTGTTGGGGAAGAGAGGGGTTGGCGAAGCGGTTAGGACAGGAATTGGGATGGCTAAGGGAGAGGTACTCGTTGTTGCTATGGGTGATCAAAGCGAGGACCCTGAGGAAATTGTCAGGCTAGCTAAGAGCTGCATGGATTGCGATATTGTCTTCACGAACAGGTTCAAGCATGGAAGGCCGCGGGATTGCGGCATAGCTGGGCCGCTTGGTTCCTCAACGTAGGTGCTAAAAGTAAGGGCGTTAGGGGATTTGTTCTCATCTGATGTTAGCGGAGTTACGCTTTGCAATGCGTCAAGTTGTGTGGGGGTGGCGGCGGAGTACTTGGGACGAAGCCACTAGCAGATTGGTGTATTTTTCCGCTGACTGCGAATACCTCAGCAACTCTGCCAAACTGCACGACTCACGCTTAGTCATCATTAGACAAGGAGATGAACTCGAAAGTCTTCATGAAAGAGCACTCAAGATTAAGGGAGCACACGTCGAGTTCACCAAAAACAACCTATCCCTTTCAACAGGATCCATCAGGGATGAGGATAAACAGAGAATAGAAAGATTGGATGCCGTTAGAAGACATGTCGTACGTGACCTCAGCCATTTTCATCAGACACACGACTGGCAACGCCGCCTCGATCAGATAGGAAGGAAGCGGCCTCATCTGGTTGTATATGTTGGAAGTGGGCTTAGCTACGAGGCGGGAATCCCCACCCTTCCATCCATGCACAAACTGTTTGGGGTCGATGGTGGGCCGGGAACCGATTTCGTTCTCGGACCCGCTGACCCCTTGATCGAACTCTTGAACGCTAAGACATTCTCCTGGTTTGTGGGTAGAGTGCAACGGTTCCATTCCGCGTGCGCACGTGCCCAACCTTCTTCCTCGCATCGACACTTACAACGAGCCTATCGACAGGAACGAGTGTCCTTAGTCCTTACGGACAATGTTGACGACATCCTTGAAAGACGCTTCGCGATGCCAACGCTTCCCACGAGAGGGGATGGGCTCACATCCCAACGATATGCTGGGTTAGATGAGGTCGTCAAGGTGGTTCAATCTGGCCCTCACGCTATGCTTGTCATCGGAGTCTCGGCAGATCGCCGAGGCATCATCGAGTCCCTAGCCAAATTAATGCCAACAATTGTCATCAACCCCGCACTCCCCGTATCACCTTCCTCCAAGAATCTAGATTATCTGGAACAATTGGGGTTCGATGAGACGGGCGAATCCAAGAACGGGCATGTTTTCATAAAGCAACCAGCTCGAAAGTGCATGGGCAAAGTGCTGTCACTCTTGAGCAAGTAGGCGGGTTAGTTGAAGACAATCTCAGTTTTTGGTCTTGGGCACGTAGGGTTAGTGAATGCAGTCTGCTTTACCCGAAGGGGCTACAAGGTAATCGGCATAGATGTCGATCCGCAGAGATTGAAACAGGTACAGAACGCAGAACCCCCCTTCATGGAAGCATCCCTACCCGAGTATCTTGCAGATTCGATAAACAGAAAACTACTGTTAGCAACGGACGACGCATCGTTAAACGCTCAAGCCGATTACTGTTTCGTCGCAGTTGAAACTCCAAGTAAGCCGGATGGAAGCGTCGACCTCAGTCATGTCCAAGAGGCTTCAGTGGCGATAGGGCGATCTCTTCGAAACAGCGACAAGGACCAGCTAATTGCGGTAATGAGCACCGTCCCACCAGGAACCGCCCGAAACCTCGTCACCCCAATCCTTGAGAAAGAGTCGGGGAAGCGGAAGGGTGGGGGGTTCTATCTTTGCTCGAATCCGGAGCTGTTTCGTCAGGGTGAAGCGATTCATGACACAGAACAACCTGACCGCATCATCATCGGCGGAGACCAACAAGACATCGCAAAGCTCGAAGCATTCTACAGAGATTTCTACGGCAATAGAGAATACAGGGTACTCCGCACCACACACGAGAACGCTGAGTTGATCAAATATGCAAACAGCGCGTTCATAGCAGCAAAGATCAGCCTCATCAATTTCATAGCCGACATCGCCGAACGAGTCCCCTTCGCCGACGTGAAAGTTATCGCAAAAGGCATCGGCCTCGACCCGCGAATCGCGCCAGGCGCGTTACAGGCCGGGGTCGGATGGGGAGGGCCCTGTCTTCCAAAGGATACCCTCGCCCTCACAAAGTTCAGCGAATCCCTAGGCCTCAACACTGATCTAATTCAAGCCGTTCGAGCTGTCAATGTCGCGCACGGTTACAAAGCCGTAAAACTTGCACAAGACCTGTTAGGTTCGTTGAAGGGCAAGAGAATTGCGGTTTTGGGGTTGGCGTTTAAGGCCGACACCAATAACATGAAAGACGCACCTTCAATTGCAATCATCAAGAACCTCCTAGCCGACGGCGCACATGTGGTGACGTATGATCCAAAATCAACCCCGACCGCAAAGAGTATGCTCGGAGACGAAGTCGAATACGCGACCGACCCACTCTCATGCATCGATCAAGCCGATTGTTGCATAATCGTCACAGAATGGAATGAATTCAAACAAATTCGCCCAGAAACATTTCTCAAGAGAATGAAACAACCCATAGTAATAGACGGCAGACGCATCTATGATATCGATGCGTTCGCTAAAGCTGGCGTCCGAATCGTGGCAATCGGAGCATGGAACAACTGACCGCGTTCCCGCGCTCACACTTCTAATCTTTGTTTATAGCGGGGAGGGATAGCTCCCGTCAAATTGTTTGAGTTTAGTGGAAGCTGGAAACGGCCTATTGTTCGCGGTGCCGGGTTGATCTAGCGAGAAATTCTGCCCGTATTGGAGTTGGTTTGAGATGAGGTAGATGAACTCGATGAGCTGCTGCTGGAACTGGAGCATCCGGGTCCGACGTTCACGGTCACTGAGACGCCTCCTGTGCCAACGGTGATGGTTTGTGAGAAGGGGAAATTGCCGTAGCCACCTTGAACCGTATACGTTCCCACGGGAGCTATTATCGTGGCTACTCCGTCATCACCGGTATATATCCACTGGCTCCACGAGAGGCCCCGTACTTGAACCACGGCGTTCGCAATTCGGTTACCGCCGCAGTCGAGAACTGTAACCACAACCGCACCCGTAGCTTGCTCTGGTGAATTTGCAGCGGGAGTAACAACCGCACCGAAAGTTCCCGGAACAGTGAATATGGCAAGAGAGGCGGTTAGAATGAGTAATAGTCCAATTGGCCCAAGTTTATGCAAATCGACAGCACCCAATAGAATTCTCGTCCACGAACCATATCAGCATTACCTCCACCACCGCAACTGCCTACCAGAAAGCGACCCTGCACAGGTAATTCTGAAAGGTGTAAGGGGTCGTGGTTGGGTGTGCGTCAGTGGCTTACACCTTGGGGGGCCTCGCCGGTTTCGGATGGTGAGTTGGGTGGAGTCTACGGCATGCTCCTGCATTCGCCCATGAAGTTGGCCCACGTGTAGCCCACCGTGGGCTACACTCATGTTTTCGTAACGCCAGTTTCTGTGGGGATGTTTAACACGTGTTTAGCACGTCGATTTCATTCGTAGCCCTACCCGCAGGGTCGCCGAAGCATTTTTGTTGGCGGTCGCCTCCCTTCCTCATGAGCGGAGGATACCTTGGCGGTAGATTGGAGGGGAAGGATCGTTGCTGACCCGGGCGTCGTAGCGGGAAGCCCCTTGTGAAAGGAACACGACTCGCCGTCGACTTCATCCTCAATCTGTTGGCAGAAGGTTGGTCGACTGAGATGATCTTACGCAACTACCCGCAGTTAACCAGGGATGATGAGTCAGCAGTGCTAGCGTACGCGGTCGACATTCTTCGCATCGAGAAAGTATACCCAGCGAAGTAGCTGGCCAGATGAAGTTCCTCGCCGATGAGAACATTCCGCTCGAAGCAGTAAACACGCTCTCTACCCAAGGTTTGGACATCATATCCATAGTGACATCGAGGAGAGGGCTGAGCGATCTTGAAGACAGACTCGTCGAAATCTTTACCTCTTTTCCTATCCTCCAGGAAATCAACCGCGTTCTGGAGTACGAACATCATCACTAAGCAAGGTCGAAGTTCCTCTTGCTGCTACCAATCAGGTCAATTGTTTTCAGATGTCGTATGAATTTTGACGGCGTCAATATTGTCGTCCGGTTAGATTTGCGAATTGTAAGCAAGTCCTTGTCTCCCGTGACTACGTGAGTCGCCTTAGCCTCTGTGGCGCATGAAAGTAGTTTCAGGTCGTCAGGGTCGCGAAGTTGAGCCCTTACTGGGCGCAAGGGGATAGCGAGCTTCGCGACGGCAAGGAGGAAGCTAAATGTCGTAGATACTTCTTCTTGGGTGAGTCGGAACTTCGGCCTTGACAGAACGTCCAGAAACTCTGCGAGGATGTCGGGTGAAATGAAGACCTCGATGTCGCCATTTGCAGCTAGTTGAAGGATCTTGGCCTCATTTCCACCTTCAAAGAGTACCCCTGACACCAGCACATTGGTGTCCAGAACAATTCTCGGTCGAGTAGTCAAATTACAGTTTTCTTCCTCTTCCTTCGCACCTCCCTTATCTCAGATTCCACATCCTTTCTCGTGATTCCGAGTCTCTTGATTCTCTTCCTAAGGGCTTTGAGGTTTCCTTCAGTTTCAGCGAGGCCAGTAATGCTTGCGCCCTTCAGAACGATGCTGTCTCCGACTTTGAAAACAAGCAACCCTGCACCTTCCCTAAGTCCAAGGGAACTACGGATGTCCTTAGGGATGACTACCTGGCCTCTGCTTGAAACCTTCGTCACATTGACTTCCAACATGAATCCCCCTCAACAAAAATAAGAATTATCTTACTTTTATTCTCTCCCCACGAATAGCGCTGGGCTAAATATGCTCACTTGAAGCGTAGGTGCACGCCTAAGTCACTGTAATCATGGCGGTTGCTTTGCTTGGCAGGTAGTCTGGAGCTCCATGCGTATAATCGCCGAGGAAGAACACATCAACGTTGTATGGGCCGGGTGTAGTTGGCGCTATTACGGTGCACGTGTAATTCCCCAACGCCCCCGCAGTTTGGTTGGTGGTCACCGTGACGATGTTCGTGCTCCAGCTGAACACACACTCAATCGGCTCACTCCCAATCCCAGCCCCAGTCGAAACAAGCCTCAACCTACCCGTAACATTGAACATGCTCCCATGCACAGGGGTCGAGTTCGACGCAGTCGCGGTTATGTTGGTTTGCGCCGGTGACGAAATCAACCCAGACTGCAGGTTCAACGTAATCGTCCCAGGCGCGATAAACGAGACCGGTGTGACGTCGCTCGACCCCGCGCAAGATAGGCCCTCGGAACAGACCCAGCTCAAGACCGAGTATCCAATCGGCACATAGCATGCGCTTACCGTACCGAAATTCGTCTCGTAGGGCATAGAACCACTAGCTTGACCGGAGCCTGCACATGTCCCCCACCCTATTGTTGCTAATGAGGAGGTAATAGTGAAAATCACCTGAGCCCGAAAGGTTGCCGTGAGTGAACCTGAACTGGTAAAGGTACAAGCAGTTGTGGTAGTGGCGTTGCTTGCGCAGCTTACGCCCCCCGTCCAACTCCAATGATCAAACTGCCAACCCGCGTTAGGCGTGGGCAAATTCGCTGTGGCGTTGAAGGTGGGGGGGCAGGGGCCTGACTGGCCGTTGTGAAAATTATTGCTGCACGCGGTAATTGTTCCTGGTGTTGAGGATAGTGGGAACGTGGCTGGAACAGTATTGAATGTCACCGTAACCGAGGCTAAGGTTAATGCCAGATTACTCGCAACCGGCGTCCCCCAACCCGTAACCGGATCCCAACCAACGCCCGCATTATACCCATTATTATTTCCCGAAGTGATGTCGTGGAAATCTACTGAATATAATCCTGGATTGTTGGCGGTCTGGTAGAGCAAGGGATCCATATTTCCCAAAGCAACACCACTTCTAAGCTGGAGAACTATTGCGAGAAAACCAGCCCATAGCGGTGTTGAGAGGCTCGTGCCGGAACAACCAAACCATCCACCACCATCGAGAGTTCCACCAACGCATGCCTTCACCGAGCTTGAGTACACCCACAATCCCGGGTTTAGGCCTAGCATTGACACATCAGGGACGGCACGACAATCTGAGTGAAGATGGCCCGTTGTGCACTGGGCGCTTGTTGATCCGATTGTGGATGTTTGCCAGCTTGGTTCAGCGAAATGGCCACTGTATCCACCTCCACTGATCGAGGCTCCGGTCTCACTACCGTATCCTGTGCATGTCGAGGTCCCGCACTCTGTCAAAACTAGGTTGGTTGCACCAACAGCTAGAACGTTTGGATCTGATGCTGGAAACTCAGTGCCAAAAACAGTTGGATTATTTTTTGGGTCGGGTTTTGCTCCCTGATCGCCCGATGCGAAAAGAATTGTCAATCCTTGGGCCACATCCGTAGCGAGACGAGAATCAATGCTATTGACAAATGGTAACGAAAGTTGTATATCACTACACGTCCCAGAGAGGCACGCCTCAACCCAACTATTCGAGACGATTTTAGCTAAATGATGCGATGCAACATAGTCGATGAGACTGACTAGGTCGTCGGATGTGCTGGAACCATACAGAAGAGTTATGCTTGCTCCAGGAGCAACAGTGTGAACGGCTTCCACATCCATTGCGGTTTCTGAGGCCCAGACTGGGTCGTAGGAAGAAGGTATACCATCGGGCGTTAACACGGTGAGCGTAATACTCGCCAGTGAGTACTGCGTGCTGAATGCGTTTATGGAGGTTTGAATGCTAGGATCTCCCGGGGCGTCAACGATTGCAACGGTCTGTCCTACGCCATTATCTCCGATACCGTAAAGGTTCGTGAACGAATAGCCGACTTGAATTCCCTGTGGGCAGTATGGGGTACTGCATGGAGATTCCACTGGTCTTGGGGTTGAATAGTTGTCCAGTCCGATGATTCCTGTTACGAGGTTGGCGTAGGCGGTTGGTAGGCTTGGGTCCGTGTTTATGGCGTAGAAGCTTGAGCCGAATGTTTGGCCGGCTGCTTGGTAGTAACCGAGGGAGACTCCGAACGTGTCCTCAGCTGCAGCTACTGTTCCCGAAAGTTGTAGAACCAGCGGCGATGCTCCTTGCGTGATCGTGAACCCTGCGTAGGTGAGGAAGGAAGAGATTGATGCCTTCTCTCCCGGCGTCGGTAGGTAAGGTAGGAGTGTGGTCGCGTTTAGGAAGTTGCCGTAGTTAGGTGACTGTGGTTCCATGATCGAGTCAAGGCATTCGTTGAATTGCGTGGGGTTTCGAAGGCTGAACACTACTTCAAGGTGGATCTGTTGGGCTCCGGGTAGGAAACCTGTTCGTGAGGCCCTGCCTGTTCGAACCGCCGGCACCACACTTCCCGGAATTGTAGAGTTGGATGACCCAGGCTGAACCTGAGCCGAAGAAATATCGGCCGCCGAAGGCGTTAGACAAGGTGAATTGGGCGCAAACTGGTTAGGTCCAACTTGACTCCCTACCGCTCGTACGCTAGCTGGAGTGAACTTGGCTAAGGTGGGGATTGGGGTTTGCTCGGTGGAGTAGGCGAGTATGCCTGAGGATCCGAGAAGGGATACTAGAAGCAGTAGTGAGGTGGCTGTTCTTAAGCGATCCTTCAATTCTCCGCACTATTCTTAACGGAAACGCCCGCAGTTTCACTTTTTACAACTTTATGCGAATCCATGTTTAGAAACAAGGCTTAGAGGGTGGGCCTTTGTCGCCTTCGCCGTGCACCTAAGCAGGGTGTGATACACTGTGTGCTACACCCTGTTTTTCCCCCACAAGAACCGAAAACTGGCGTGTTGCAGAACTTCCCTGCGGCACGTTGTACTCTTCTGACCAATAGTGTGCCTTTGAGACCAGGGCTTTCCTAGGTTCTCCATGTAGCTAAGGTGTTCACGGGCGGCCACCCTCCGGAAAAAGGTGTTCACCGGCGAACACATCAGCTAATGTCATCACGGGCGAGTACCTTCCAGAAAATTTCATCGTCGGCGACGACATCTGATGCTAGGAAGCAAGGGTGTCGGACACATGGCTGACACCCGTGATTTGTTCCGCCAAACGACGGGATCTCTTCCCTTCCTGCAACTGTAACATAGTTCGGCGTAACTGCAACACAGTTGTTCACGAAGTAACCACACATCCCCACAAGCCGAGTCCAAGCTGGACCCCACCCCCCCTAGGGGGGGGGGGTATCGGAGCCCTCCCGCTGTGACACACATAGTTGGCGGGGATGTGGTTGATGCTTGAACTGGGCCACAGATGCGGAGTAAGAAAAGTCAAAAGCACGGGCCAGACAACGCATTGGAGACGATAAGGCATGGATAAGCCTGAGATTAGCTCGAAGTTCGCTGAGCGGCTTTCCCGCCAAGCATATGGCGAGAGTAAAGCGATAGATGGTGTGAAATTTATTGAATTCAAATTCTTCAGCGACGACGGTGGAGACTTCCACGAAATAACGCGACTAGTTAACGGGCGCGCGAGTTTCCTTGAGGGTTTCGAGGTTCGTCAGGTAAATAGGTCGAGGTTTAACCCCGGGCTCGTGAAGGCGTTTCATCTCCACTTGGAGCAGGATGAGGTGTGGGCGGTTCATCCTCTCGACCGGCTGCTCGTCGGATTAGTCGATGTTAGGAAGGGTTCGAAGACAGAGGGGGTCTCGATGCGCTTCGTGCTCGGCGGCGGCAAATCAAAATTCCTATACATACCCAGAGGCGTCGCCCACGGCGGAACAGCCCTCGGAACAAGCCCGGTGGACGTAGTCTATCTGATGAACCAGCAATTCTCCGCCGACAACCCAGACGAATGGCGCCTACCATGGGACACGCTCGGCTCGGAGTTCTGGAAGATAAGTAAGGGTTAAGGAAATACGATCATCTCGTTGGTTTCAGCGTCGGTTTCTGGGTGAAAGTTGTGAAGGGAATAGTTCTCGCCGGCGGTTTGGGAACCAGGCTGTATCCGATGACGCACGTGATCAGCAAACACCTACTCCCGATTTACGACAAACCTATGGTCTTCTACCCGCTAAGCACGCTAATGCTCGCCGGCATCCGAGACATACTCATCATCAGCACCCCACACGACCTTCCCATGTACAACCAACTGCTAGGGGACGGCTCGGAGCTCGGCATCAAACTCACCTACCTAGAACAAGCGGCCCCCGGCGGCATAGCCCAAGCTTTCATCGTGGGCCGCAGCTTCATCAAGTCAGACTCGGTCGCACTCATACTCGGAGACAACATCTTCTACGGCCAAGGCCTAGCAGGCCTATTCCAGGCAGCCGTTGCTGAAAACGACGGGGGCACGATCTTCGGCTATTCCGTCAAAGACCCCGAAAGGTACGGGGTCGCGGAGTTCGACAAGAAAGGGCACCTGGTTGGTCTCGTGGAGAAACCTAGCAAACCAAAATCAAACTACGCCGTAACCGGCCTATACATGTACGACAACGCCGTGTTAGAAATCACAAACAAACTAAAACCCTCAGCCCGCGGCGAACTCGAAATCACCGACGTGAACAAGGAATACCTTCGCCGAGGAAGATTGAAACTCATAAAATTCGGCCGCGGCGTAGCCTGGCTCGACACAGGCACACCCGAAGCGTTGCTCGAGTCCGCACAATACTTCGCGGCAATAGAACACCGGCAGGGGTTGAAGGTAGCCTGCCTAGAAGAGGTAGCATATCGTATGGGTTACATCAACGCATCAAAGCTGTTGAAACTAGCCGGAAAATATACCGGAGAATACGGTGATTATCTCCGCGCCATCGCGAGTGAGCACGCAGACAACACGGGCATAACTCTATGAGGCGTCTCGAGCGAATTCCTGCAATGCTTGGTCCAGGCCCATTGGTTTTTCTCTGAGGACCTCTCGAGCTTTCGTCACGTCCAGAGATGAATCCCTCGGCCTTTTTGCAGTCCAGCTGGAAGAGTCGGATTTGGCTGGCGTCACGAGTTTAGTGTCGAAGTTTAGTTGCTTGGCTAGGGTGATTGCGAAGTCGTATCGGCTTGCTTTGGTTGCGCCTGCGACGTGAATTAGTCCTCGCGTGCGACGCTCGCTTAGCTCCAGGATCATGTTCGCGAGGTTCGTGTTGAGTGTGGGGCTAGCGAATTGGTCTGACACAACATTCACATGCTCTCCCTTGCTCAGCCTCTCGTAAAGCCAAGTTCCCAAATTTGGCCTGAATGTACGCCCCCAGCCGAAAACAACGCTCGCCCTAGCAACGCAAGTATTCTCATGTTCCATGACCAATTGTTCGCCGAGAAGCTTCGACGAGCCATATTGGTTAACGGGGGCAGGGGAGTCATTCTCGTTATAGTTCCCTTTGCTTCCATCGAAAACGTAGTCCGTGGACAGGTGAACAAGGAATGCGTTGATCTTGCCGCATGCCTTAGCGAGTAAGCCCGCTGCCGTACCGTTAACCCTCCTAGCCAGTTCCGGTTCGCGTTCACATAGATCTACATCGGTGATTGAAGCCGTGTTAACCACCACCGCAGGCCTTTCCCTCTGGACACATTCGTTCACTAATCTGTCATCAGTGATGTCGAGTTGGATCGCCCGCCCGCTCTCGGGTTTATGTTCGTGGTAGAGTGAGCATACGTCGTAGTCCTTCTCGGTAGCCTGCTTGACGAGCGCATGTCCCAGCAGCCCACTCGCGCCTGTTACGAGAATTTTAGTTACCATTTGCTTTTCCACGGCGCAGAACTCAGCACACGCTCGTTGAGTAAGGGTTGCCACCACGCCTCATTCTTCACGTACCACGCCACCGTCTCCCGCAAGCCATCCTCAAAACGTCGCTTCGGCGTCCACCCTAAATCATCCCTCATCTTCGACGTATCTAACCAGTAACGAACATCGTGTCCAGGCCGGTCGTCAACATGGTCGATAAGTTCCTCAGGCTTACCAAGCAATTTCAGAATCTGTTTAACCACATGTTCGTTCTCGATCTGGTTTCCACCGCCAATATTGTAAACCTCCCCCAATCGTCCCTTTTCGAGAACTCGGTCAAGGGCTTCACAGTGGTCCAAGACGTGAATCCAATCCCTAACTTGTCTTCCCGAACCGTAGATCGGAACTCTCCGATTCTGGATAGCCAGAATCACTGTTTTGGGTATGAACTTCTCTGGGAACTGGAACGGGCCGAAGTTGTTGGTGCATCTAGTAATCAGGGTTGACAACCCGTATGTTTTGCGGTAGGCTTTGACCAGCATTTCTCCCGCTGCTTTTGAAGCGGAGTAAGGCGATGAAGGGTCTAGCGCATCTTGCTCCTTGAACGCTCGCCCATTATCTGCGGAACCGTACACTTCGTCTGTTGAAACCTGCAGAAACTTGATGCCCCGTTTTCGGCATGATTCGAGAAGTGTCAAGACACCTTTCGTATTACTTTCCAAAAATGATTGGGGGTTCGCGATGCTGCGGTCGACGTGTGATTCCGCCGCAAAATTAACCACAACCTCCACGTTCGCAGTTGCCTCCTCCACAAGTTCAGCGTCGCAAATATCCCCCTTAACGAAACGGTAATTCCCTCGTCCCTCAAGATCCTTCAAATTAGCGGGGTTGGAACCGTAACTCAACTTGTCAAGGTTGACAACCTGAACCTTAGGTTGGGCGGTCACTAAATGGTGGATATAGTTCGATCCGATGAACCCCATCCCACCCGTAACGAGGAGGCGTGTCAAAGGTTTCCGGCTCACAAACAGGAATTCGTATACCTGATGCTTAACTTAATGAATACAACTCCAACATAGCGACAAGTGAGTTTTCCGGAGGACATGAGCAATGCCGAGTCTCTGCGATCCCAAGCCGATAATCGCAACTTTGGTTTTCTCCACTCTAAATCTCACGGCCTTATCGACGGACGATGATCAGCTTGGAGGATCCACTTAGCGTAGCTGGAAACAGCAGACTGCCCAAGAACATCTTTGTTTTCGGTTTTAGGTTTTGCTCCAACATTGTGCACGTTGGTCTTACTCGACGGAGAGTAAAGCTTGGGCCCAGTCTCCTTGGTTGCCGGTAACTTGGATCACGTATTGTCCGGGGAGAATGTTTCCCACGGTGAAACTTCCGTGTGGGGTTCCGCTTCCGGCTTGGATGACGCAGGCCACGGTACCCTTCAAGACCACGCCGGGAGTTGGGCTAGAGATTGTGCAGGTGGTGTCTGTTGGTAGGAAGCCGCTGGCTATGACTAAAACATCGACGCCGGGTTGGGCGGTTGCTGGGCTCAACCCTACCTGAGCACCTCCGTTAACTGTCAGGAGCGCTTGCGCGAAGTCCCCTTGATTTCCCGTAGCCTGAATCACGTAGGCGCCGGGGGAAACGTTTCCTACCGTGAAGCCACCCGACACCGCCCCTCCAGCGGTCACACAGGCTGCGGAGGTGATCACGCCGGGGTTGGATGGGCTAGAGAAGTAACAAGCCGTGTCGGTGGGTAGAAATCCTGAACCATTGATTCCAATCTGCAAGCCAACATTCCCGCTGCCGGAACTTAACCCGATGACGGGCGAGGATTCAATATTCGTGAGAATTATCGTGCCCGCGGACGCCAACAGAAGACCGATGAGGAGTACCGTAAGGACAAGTCTCAAGGAAACCAGGAACATCCTTTGCGTTCGTGGAGAATTATTGCTTCCTATTCTCCGGGGGAGATGCGTCTTTTTCGAAGTATATTTAAGGTGTTATGATCGAGCTCAATCGTCCGATTAACCTCGATGCTCCATCGATGTCTCGGAATTACTTTATACGATCTGAGTCGTCCATTACGTCCGAACCGAGTCATGCAAAAGAAACTTACAGTAGGAGCAAGGGGTGAGATCTACATCACCCAGGATATCAGACGTGCTGTGGGAATAGAGCCCGGTGCTATGGTCCTCGCGGAGGTTAGTGAAGGCCAACTAATACTTAGACCGCGAGAGACAGCTGCCTACCTCTTACAAAAGCCCAGAATTCGCGTCCCAGCGGTCTACCCAAAGAAAACAACTCGACTCAGAAAGAAGTTGGTGAAAGACCTTGAAGAGAGATGACGTTACGAGCGACCGCGGGTTATTCCTCGACACTATGTTCGTTCCTCCCTTTCTCCACAAAACTCCTTGATGTCTTTGATCTCACGATTCTATCGCAAGCATTCACAGCGGGCGAACTCCTGACAGAAGTTGATGACCTGTTAGACTTCAGAAGCTCAGACCAATTCACCAAGAACCCGTTATCTAAATCGATCAAAATCACCCGTTGGAAGGAGATCGCGGCAAGGCAAACCGAATGAGAACCAAACCGATCAAGATGCAGGCTCGTTGATGCAACCGACACCATCCTAAAGCAAGCCGCTTGCAATATTGAGGTGTAACGATTCGGTCGTAAGCTGCGTGAGTTAGTTCGTCGACAACTGCCCTGACCCAGGACCGCCTGCTTTGTTTTGGTTAGTTAGTTTGGTTGGGTTTGAGAGTCGTTTGTTCCAGGTTAGTGCTGCGTACCAGAATCCGCATGCTACGGCTAGGAATAGGGCGTAGCCTAGGTAAGTGTGGGCTAGGTAGAGTGCATCTAAACCCCAACGGAAACCCACGAGAATAACCACATACACCCTCAGTATCGTCGCCGCAAACGTAACCCCAACTCCCATTAGCAATAGGAATGTGAGCCTGGATACTCCAAGTGACTTCCCCACATCTAGGGTTACGAAGCTGAAGGCCGCGATGAACATAAGAAACGAGAGGAAGCCTCCGCAGAGCGGGGTCACCTCAACACCCCCAATCATCGACGGGGGTCCGAAGGATAGGATGTCGCCGGAAACTGTAACTGGAATATTAGTCAAGCGAAGTAGCGCGACTGTAACGATCACATTTAGCGTCCCAAAGGCGGCGCCCAACGGAGAGCTGGATGCGTAGGTTTCAAGTTGCACGGCATGTATCAACCACGCAACCACCATCGCAACGCAAAGCACGGGCCACATGTCTCGATAACCCGAAAAGAACTTCGCACCGTAGAGCACCCATCTCGAACCAACCGCAAACAACAACACCCCAAACCCCATCACAGTTATCCAAAACAAGTCCGCCGTGGAGAGCTGGAAGTATCGAAGGATAACGAGTGAGATGGAGATTAAGATCGAACCGAAAAATACCTTCACCCTCGAACCAAACTCCATAAACACTTACCAGCGTTCGATCTTTCGATCAGCTTCAACAGGGCGACTAAACAGGGTTTGGTTTCCTGACCCGGCCACGGCCACGCTTCGAAACCTGTAACCCAATCACCAACATCAGTAGCGACGTGATCACAATCAATGATTGATGGGACGGGTCTGGGAATTCAGGTATCGTATTCTGGCCGGCAATGATGATTACATGCCTGCCCGCTGAATAGGTGAGGTAGACATGGTACGAGTTTGCGTCGGTGAAAGTTGACGGATTGGCAGTGACATTATCGACGAGCACGACGACTTGGCCGTAGATAGATGCCTTGGGAACGGCTGCGTTTAGCGAGCCTATGGTTCCGTTAGGTTCGGTGAGTTGAATTGTGAACGTTTTACTGGCCGCGTTGTAGGTTGTGTTTGCTGCGTCGATTTGGCTATTGGTGAGGAACGCGAGCGTAACGTTCCCCGATTGAATTGAGGTAAAGGTTCCCGCGAACCGAGCTTTGAAGAAGTCGATGATGTCTCCGAGAATTTGCGGTTGAACGGGGGTGCCTATCCAAACGTGCGTGTATGGAAACGGGTCTAGTCTGACAAGTTCGCTTGGTGCATTTCGGACCCAAACGAATGCTGACTGCATGCTAATGCTCCCCGAGTCACCCATTCCCCAGATTAGGAGGTGGGGCACCTTTGCTTGGCTTGATAACTGCGCCGTCTTGAACACGGTTGGATCTGTCTGGGTTGAACCGGCAGCCCCCTGCAGTTCCGCATCCATTATCACAGCCAAACTGAACAAACCATAATTATCATTCTCCAGAGTCCAAGCCGCGGCGGTCCCTCCCGCGCTCCAACCGAGCAAGTACACCTGGCTAATGCCCATACCATACTTCACAAGTGCTGCGAGGACGTAGGGGAAGATTGGAAGGTTCTCCACGAACCATCCAATGGGCGCTATGACATTGAACCCCGCATTCGCTAGAGAGTTGAGGACACCCATTGTGTTCTGGTCGAGTTGGGTATCGCCGGTGAGTATGGGTTGGTCGTATCCGCCGCTAAGGAATATGACGGTTGGGAATCCAACGGATTGAATGTTGATGTAGGCGTTGAGGTGTCCTGTAAATTGACTCTCATAAATCCCCGGCACATCGCCTGAAGGCGAGACGTAGGAGTATTCGTCGGATAGTGTGGTCGTCCAGCCTTGGGCGGAGTTGTTCATTGCGATCGTGAAATGCATTGGGTAATTAATTGAAACGTTGGGCATCATCGCACTCAAGTGCCACGCCCCGTTCGGGTTGGTGGTCGCGTTTAGGCGCCTAGTTTGGTAGTTGCCGGCGTCGCTGTACTGAATCTGAACTCCGCCCTGACCTCCGCCAAATCGATCCGTAACCACCCCAGTTAGGTCAACTCTCTCGTCAAACTTGGGTTGAACGTCGGTTGAGTATACCGCGTACTCGCAGCATGGGCTCGCGTAGGCTCTGATTTCATGTGGCAGGAAGGAAAGCATGGCCACAACCAAGAGCAAGACTGCGAGTGCTGCTACGCGCTTCGACAATACACTAACCGCAACATTCGCAAGGAGAGCACTATATTTGCCTTAACCGCAAACGTATGTAGCAGACGAAGCAGTAAGGGGCTTATCATTGAAGGTTTGCATGGTCAACAGTTACTTTCCTCCGTGGAGGGGGGGCGCGGAAACATATGTTCACGAACTCTCCAAAGCCCTAGCTGCACGTGGGCACGACGTCACCGTGCTTTGCACATCAGATCCACTCAAACCCGGAACATATTATGTGGATGGGGTTCGAGTTAGGAGGCTACGACAGTTAACGAGACTCTACGGGACGCCGGTTCAAGCAGGCCTTATGAAGGAACTGCACGATTGTGACGTTGACATTTTTCACGCGAACTTCCCCAGCCCATACCTCTCATTCACCGTAGCCGTTGCATCATTCTTCAGAAAGATTCCGGCCGTGTTGACGTGGCATAATGACCTCCCACCCATTACATCCGGGGCGCGTCTCCTGATTGAAACACATAATCGACTCGTTCTACCCCAATATATCAGAAAATATCGTAAAATAATCGCCACCTCGAAAACATATCAAAGAATCTCACCGATTCTGCTGGGGCAAGGATCACGAGTTGTTGTTGTTAACAACGGTGTTGACTGTAAGAGATTCCGCCCAGACGTGGACCCATCAAGTGTCCAGGCTAGGTTTAGGACGAACGGCCGCTTCGTTGTGTTATTCGTTGGAGCTTTGACGCGTTGGCACGGGTACAAGGGACTCAGTGTCTTGTTGAACGCAATGAAACTGGCGACGAGATCAGCCCCCAGCATCTTGCTTCTAATCGTAGGAGATGGCGACTTGCGACCACAATACGAAAGCAAGGTACACGAACTGGGGCTTTCAGACAATGTTATTTTTGTGGGTAACGCACCCGATGACGAGTTACCAGCATACTACGCTGCCTCCGACGTGCTCGTGTTGCCGAGTGAAGACATGTCCGAAGGCTTCGGTCTAACTTTGCTTGAAGCCAACGCCAGTGGTCGCCCGTGTATTGGGAGCAATACTGGTGGAATCCCTGGAGTTATCTGTGATGGGTATAACGGATTTCTTGTACCACCTAAGGATCCGGAGACTCTAGCTCGAAGAGTAATCGACATGGCAAGCAACACGAACGCCAGTCAGAAGATGGGTGTAAATGGTCGAAAGATTGCCTTGTCTCATGATTGGAAAATTGCTGCAAGAAAAACTGAGTATGTGTATAAGGCCGCAATGGCTCGATGACATAGAGAAAAGAATTCAGGCTTTCCGCGTTACACAATTCACTCTTCAGAAAGAAAAACAAAGGAATTTTTTACGCCTGGCGGTAGCATTACGCCCATCGCCTTTCTCTAACTATCGTTATCATCGTGAATAGGATTATGCCGGTGAACAGTGATAGCAAGCCTATGAGGCCGGACGCTATGGAAACCAGTGCTAGGTTGGTTATCACTCGGCCGTAGGCTTGATAATAGTTCAAAGTCAGTATGCCATAGAAGAATGAGTTTGCTAACGCGATCAAGGCGAATCCTCCGTAGAACAGTAGCGGGTGCCTGATAGACACGAACTTCACGACACTGAAAAAGACATCAAAGGCATGCATTAGCGGGTTATGTGTCGACGAGTCAAGGCCAGAATACGCAGCCGCAATCGGCACTTCGACAATCCGCATTCCGGCCCGATCAGCCTTCATGATAAGTTCCGAGTCGGCTCCCATCCCAAACTCAGCCGCCACAAGGTTATCGATCGCCCTCCGAGAGTAAGCCCTGAACCCACTCTGGGTGTCAACGAATCGGCCTCCGACCTTAACTTGAGTAGCGACGTCTAGCATTCGTGCTCCTGCCCATCGATGGCGTGGCATATCATTGGGCCTGGCTGTACGGCTCGCTATCACCACATCAGCCTCTCCCATCTCCATTGCGTCTAGAAGCAAAGGAATCTTCGAGGAGTCGTGTTGCCCGTCCGCGTCCAGCGTTATGAGAACATCCGCCCCATTCCGTTTTGCCCATTCGAAGCAGTCTCTCAACCCCGCTCCTTTACCTAGATTCTTCTCGTGCCTGACCACTGCGGCGCCCAAGCTCTTCGCAATCAGGCCTGTATCGTCGCCGCTGCCATCATCAACCACTAGTACCTTGTTTGCATACTTCTGTGACCTTACAACCACCTTCGCAATTGTGAGTTCCTCATTGAATGCGGGAATCCCCACTATCACGTTCAGACGATTCACCCTACGGATACCTCCCCCATTCTTGCTTAAAATCTCAT
>JBEKPE010000013.1:0-25458 GCA_049521055.1 Bathyarchaeia archaeon | reverse complement strand
TGTTCACGGGTGAACACCTTCCGGATTTTGTGTTCACCGGTGGCCACCTTCCTGTGAGATATGGTCACGGGCGACCAGCCTCCGGTTTTTGTGGTCAACGGCGACCACCTCGGCTAATGTCATCACCGGTGAGTACCTTCCGGAAAATGTCATCACCTGCGATGACATCTTATGCAAGGGAACAAGGGTGTGTCTGACACCTGTCTGACACCCTACATTCTCTGTCCGGCATGATCAGTAGCGGTCATTCCCCCCTCATGCGGTTCAGATACGCTTGGCATGGCGACTGAAAATTGCTAATTTGAGATCTAGGCACCGAAATTTGTTCCCCCAGGAACAAATTCAGTTTTTGGCGAGTCATCCTCGGACACAAGGCTCCTCGGCTAGAGGTGCCGACAAGCCACGTGTGATACACTGTGTATCACACCATTTTTTTCCGCGCCAGGGGCCTCTAGCCGGTTACGGCTCTCCTTCCCGGTAGGCCTCCGCTATGGATCACTCAAGGGTGGCCTGAGTTAGAGATATTTTCTGATCTGGGTCTCGAGTTCTTCTGGGCTGACGATGTGGACGTTCGATCCTACGTCGCCTAGAAGTTTGCGTGCTTTCTGGCGAAGCTGGGACGGGGCAATGAGTAGAACTGGTATGTTGTGTGTTTTGCAGGCGACGAGCATGTTGTTCAGCATGAGCTCGAACATCGCCGTGCGCTCTTGTTCGGCGGGTATGATCTTGTGGAGGTATCCAACGACTACGTCCACCTCGCCTTTGCCTAGGTGATTAACCGGTTTCCCGTGTGCATCCCATGTGTTTGCTATAGGGAGTGTTTCGATTCCTTCAACGGCGAGCGTAGCCAAGAGAAGAGGGTCGGTTCCCTCGAAATATCCCACCCTACCCATATTTTCAACTTCTAATGAAATCGACGGTTAAGTTCGGGCTGCCTCAACTAATGAACATAACGTCCCTCTGAGCCTTAGGAACCAAGGTTTTCATGACAGAATCTAATGATGCTGACACCTAACCAGAGAACGAGGGACAAACTTTGAAATCTCAAGTTGAGAAAGCTGAAGAATTCCGGTCACTTCACCAGGCGAAACGCATACTCGTTCTTCCGAATGCGTGGGATGTACCGAGCGCTAGAGTCTTCGAAGATGCCGGTTTCCCCGCCATCGCAACATCAAGCGCAGCCCTATCAGTGTCTCTCGGCTACCCTGATGGGGAGAAAATAAGCAAGGACGAAATATTCACGGTGGTAAGGAAAATCGCAGGCATTCTCACTATACCCCTCAGTGCGGATGTTGAGTCGGGTTTCGGTGCGAGCATAGAGCAGCTGTCGGACACGATTCGTCGCGTAATTGAGTCTGGAGCGGTGGGCATAAACATCGAGGACATCTCCGACTTTGAAAAGAAGTCTCTCGTTCCCATCGAGAAACAGGTTGAGAGGCTCAAAGCAGTTAGAAGAATGGCGGATTCTTTGGGCATTCCTCTCGTGATAAACGCACGAACCGATGCCTACCGATTTGCGGCGGGGGATGAGAAGTCTAAGCTTGAGGAGACGATTCGAAGAGAGAAAGCCTACGAAGCAGCAGGCGCAGACTGTCTGTACCCGATGGGTTTAACAGATAAGGAAACGATCGCCGCTTTCGTCAAGGCTGTAAACAAACCAGTGAACATTATGGCACGCAAAGGTGCACCCACAATTTCTGAGCTAGAGAAGATCGGCGTCAAACGACTCAGCCTTGGACCCGGGCCAATGTACGCCTCAATCGGCCTATTGAGAAAGATTGCCCAAGAATTGAAGCAACGTGGGACATACGATACCTTACTTACGGGTGCGATTACCTTTGACGAGTTAAACGCCCTCGCCAAGCCTAAACGCTAATGGAACGCCTCAACCCATATTCTTACGATTTTCAGCAGTTGCCCCGTAGAGTAGAAGGAGTGCGGCTAGGAGGATTAGGGGTATCGCGATCAATATGTTTGGGTAGATTGTCACGTTGTGTGCTGGGTTCTGCAGGGTTACAACGAGTGGAATCGGAGCCGCAATTAAAACGACGGCTAGAACCGCTGCTCCGAGGAAAAGTCCTAGTCTATTCAAGGGCACCACACTTCACTAATTCTCTTGTCGCGACGGTCGATAAACTATAAGCTTAGGAAGATAATTGTTCCCTAGGAGTTGTTTAGCGTTGATGTCTAGGTTCGAGAAAGAAGGCCAGCGTCTTATCTGCGATAAGTGCTCTTTTGAAACGAATAGTCAAGAAGTCTTCGCCCTCCATAAGAAAAATTGTCCTAGGATCTAGAAATTAGGCTCAATCTAACCCGATCTAGACTCAACATACACACGGAAGGCAGGTGTATACCCTCATGGGCACAACGGTGGAAGGGTTTTCTTTCAGCGAATTCTGCCTCAAATGTCAGAAGGTTATAGAGCATAGAGTTGAAGTTGAGCGTAAGGATTTCTTCGGTGTATGCTCTTCATGCGGGCAAAGTCGATTGATGACCGGTTTGAATCAGGTCTATTACCCGAAAACAGAGCTATGGGTCACTCGGTTCAAGATCGGAAACCTAGCTAGCGTCGTGACGGGAAAACTCCTAGACGCAGGCAAACATGCTTAAGCTCTGAAGTGGAGCCATTCCTCGCGACCCGCAGTCCTACTTCCATTGAGCCGCGAACATCGCGAAAAAAAGAGCCGGGGAAACGTTCTGAAATTTCCATTTGCAATTCGGAACCTATGAAACTTCACACAATTGATTCGTGAAAAAGAAAATCTAGTTTAGGGATTCGCGGGTGCATTTCGGGTTTGCAAGGGAATGCGAACCGATTTTAGTGATGGTACGGAAAATTTAGGAAGAAAAAAATTCGCGAAAAAAAATTTCGCGTCGAGGTAACGCTTATATCTGAATTATTTATTCATATTGGAAATAGAGATTTCTTTCCGAAGGATTCTGAGTACAAACAATGTCTCCTAGACCTTACGCTTACAGACATGTTGTCGCAACCTTTCATGGATGCCGCGCTGACATGCTCGACGAAAAATTGATTCTCGACACAACGTTGAAAGCAATTCACAGAGCGAACATGCAGTTAGCCAAAACGAAAACTGCGAACCCACTTGTCTACCGAGTCGGTGACGACATCATGGGTGGAGGAGTAAGCGTAAACGCGTTGATTACAACCAGCCACCTCACCGTTCACACGTCTAGAAAATTCCGGACAGTGGAGTTTGACTGTGCCACCTGCGGGTGTGACAGTAACCCATGGGCGGCTTTGGACACGTTTAGGCAGGCATTGGGGCCGACGCACGTTACTATGCAGTACCAACACGGGGAACGCCCGTTGCTAACCCTTCCGCCGATTCGGGCGATTTCACGGCCAAGGCGAAGCAAGCAGGAAGCGCCGCTTAGCTACTGAGATCTTTATCCTCATCCTCAGCTACTGCTAGCTCCAGTTTTCTTACAGAATTCCCTATTTCGTCAAGCAATGCTTGATCTACTTGCGGTTCAAGACTTAGGATCAGTAGGTGCGCAGCTGTTCGATAGAACGCCAGAAACACTTTGTCGTAGCGTACGGTTAAACGTCTCATTGTCCCGCAGAATGGGCGCAGTTTCTCTGCTGAGTCGACCATCAACGGGGCGGCCATTCTTATGAAATCCCGGTCAGTTTGAGCTGGTGTAAGGGAGGAGACCCCTTCCCGCATCTTTGATTCGAGCAGATCGTATCGGGGGTTTAGGATTGCAACATACCTGATCCGCTTGTCGAGTTTGAAGATGTTCTCAGTTATTTCCTTGATGTCAAGCATGCCGTTTCGCATCTGCTTGTTCCCCTGATCGATATATGAACATCAGCGGCGGCCCCTTTGATTTTGTGTAAATCCTTAATTCAAAGCAGCCTTGGAAGGCGCCTAGAGACGTTCGAACATTGCTTGACTCGACCAAGATAAGACGTGAGATAGGCAGACTATACGAAAAAGACCCCCAAGGGTGGCGAGTTTTGGTAGGAAAAGACGGGTCGGGTTTCTATGATGCATTGATCTCACACGGAACGGAAGCTTGGCAAGTAAAAGAGTATCAAGTTAACCCTTACAAGTTCGTGGGGCTCGGTTCACGACTTCCAAGCTTAAGCTCAGGCCCGCTGATACCTCAGGAACACCCATTCGGCCTTAGGGCGATTGGGCTAGACCAAATGAAGGAGATGGCGTCCGTAATCGATGACCCTAGAACTATGAGTGAATTCGCAGCCAAACTTCTCAGTCGAAGCCCCGTAAGCGCCAGCGAAGCAATCGAAAGCCCGGCCATCCTACAAGGTCCAATACTCCAATCCCCCAAACCCTTAGAGGCGCTCTCATCCGCTCACACAATGTTAGATGAGAAACTAAGGAGAGAGTTGCAGAGTCTCATACGCAGAGACTACCGACATACACTTACCCCATACGTTTGACGGAATAACGACTCCGTGGTTCTGCCGGTTGGCTAAGAAATACGGAAATGGTAGCTTAAGGTTATGAGAGTTTGAAAATTGCCAACGTAGACGTTTACGAGCTAGGCGCGAAATCAACACCGGGGAGCGCAGCCTGGGCTGCAAACTCGATCATTCTGAAACTCACTACATCCGACGGCACCGTTGGCTATGGGGAAGCTGTCCCAACCTTGAGAACCCAACCAGTCATTCAATCATTGCATGAAGTTGCCCGAGTATACAACGATAGAGACCCTTTGAAGGTTGAAGAAAATTGGCACGAATGGCATAAACACGACTTTTACCTCCCCGTCTCATTCGAGTCAACAACAGCCGTCAGCGCTTTCGACATCGCATGTTGGGACATTATCGGGAAACACTTCGGCGCACCGATACACCAACTCTTAGGTGGCGCAATGCGGCCGCGGATTCGGCTGTATTCGAATGGCTGGTACAACGGTTGCGTAACCCCCGAACAATTCGGCGACCGGGCAAAGCAATACACCAAGATGGGTTACACGGCGCTGAAGTTCGACCCATTCGGAGACTATTATGATTGGATCGACGAGAAGGGCCTAAAGATTGCTTACGACAGGGTGAAAGCCGTCAAAGAGGCTACAGCCGGTAAGGTTGACCTTCTCATCGAGCATCATGGCAGATTCAACCCCAATTCTGCAATCACGATCGCGAAGAGACTAGGAGAATTCGATCCACTCTTCATGGAGGAACCGATACACCCGGAAAACCTTGAAGGATTGAGGAAATACCGTGCGGCGACTAGTGTAAGGATCGCACTCGGTGAAAGGATACTTACGAAGGAACATGTGGCCACTCTTCTTTCGGGGAATTTGATAGACTTCCTCCAGCCTGACATAACGAATATTGGAGGAGTAACACAGTCCAAGAAGATCGCAGCGCTAGCCGAAGCCTATGGTGTGGAGATCGCATTCCACAACGCCTTCGGTCCAATCCAAAATGCTGTAACCATTCAAGTCGACGCATCGATTCCGAACTTCCTCATACAGGAATCATTCTACGACGTATTTCCACCATGGAAGAGGCAACTGGTGAAAGATGAACCCAAGGTTGAGAATGGATACGCTGCAGTTCCAACAAGGCCTGGCCTTGGGGTTGACATAGATGAGCGATTCCTAGAGGAACACCGGACGGAAGATCAGGAATATTTCGACCCTGCGGAGCCTGTCTGGGTTGTGAAAGATACTTGGAAGTCGCCTTAGTGAAGAACGAGAGCTAGAGAACTGGTTAAGTTTCCGAAAACAATCCTCCTGATCCATGCGAATACAATTTGGTTACAGGGCTGAGGCTGAGGGCCATCAACCCGAAGACCTTCTAAGATATGCTTCCTTGGCCCAGAAAGTTGGTTTCGATTTCATTCCAATCAGTGACCATTTTCAGCCTTGGTTTGATACCAACGCAGCCTGCCCGTTTGCGTGGTCATGGATCTCAGCCGCCGCGGCTACAATACCTTACGTCAGGTTTGGAACAATCGTAACCGCACCAATCGGAAGATACCACCCCGCAGTAATCGCTCAGGCTTACGCAACCATGGGAGCAATGTTTCCTGGTAGAATCTTCATAGCACTAGGAACTGGGGAGGCCATGAATGATTCGCCCTTAGGATATCCATGGCCTAAGTTCCCAGAAAGGCTAGAACGAGTAAAGGAGAGCATAGAGATACTCCGCCAACTCTGGACCTCAGATTTCGTGAATTATTCTGGCACATATTACACCTTGAAGGAAGCTAAACTCTACACTAAACCAAAGGCCCCTATCCCTATCTACGTCGCAGCCAACGGCCCACGGGCAGCTGCCTTGGTCGGAAAATTCGCCGATGGTTACGCCACGGTCGACTTCGCTATGGGAAACATCAAGACCCTCTGGCCTATAATCGATGAAGCCGCTAAGAGCGCCGGTCGCAACGCGGCGCTACTAAACAAGAACGTTGAACTTTTCATATCATACTCTAAGGATTACGATGAGGCACTAGCCTCGGCAAGAAAATGGAAATCCGCCCTGATACCAAACATATTAAACCTCCCCATCGCAGACCCACGAGAACTCGAACGACTTGGAAACAGGATCTCGGATGCGGAACTTGCAAAAGCGTGGACGATCACAACTAGTCCAGAAGATGTAATCAAGAAAGCTGAGAGCGCGATTAGTTTGGGTTACAACGAAATTCAATTCCACAGCGCAAGCCCCTCTGAAGAGGACTTTCTGAACATGTGTCAGGAAGAAGTACTTCTGCCCCTCAAGCAGAAATACGCTTCTACTTGATGGAACAAACCTGAATCGATGAGGATAAACACTTGCAGAATATTGATCCACTATTCATTATCGAGCCTGTAATCGTAATCGGATTCAGCGTTGGCACCGTCCTGTACTGGTATCGGAAACACGGTTTCAGCAGGGCTGTACTTGGATTCTCACTATTGGCCTACGGTGGCGCAATAGGGCTCAAAGTGCTCTTTCAATATTTGACTGCGCCAGCCTTTCTGGCAGCGTCTCAAGCCTCCGTGTGGTGGTTGGGACTCTACATCGGCCTTCAAACAGTGGTCTTTGAGGTAGGGGGTGCATTCTTAGTTGCTCGCTTTGCAATCTCAAGAGGTAAGATGAAGCAAAGCGATGCTGTAGCATATGGATTAGGCCTTGCTTTCTGGGAGAACGGCGTCCTTCTCGGCGTCGTCGCACTAGTGAGCACAGTTTCCTATTTCATAGTTCTCTCGCAAGGTGGGCAGGCTGCCGAGAGTATGTACACTCTTCTCTCGACGGCCCAACCACAGCTCTTCTACTCGCCTCAATCCGCATTGCCACTCGTAGGGTGGGGTTTGCTGGAGAGGGTTTCATCTTTGATGGTCCATCTATCATGGGGGTACCTATGCGTAAAATCAGTCACTCAACACAAACGAGAATTCCTATTCCTGGCGTTACCAATGGGTTTCATAGACTTCCTCGTTCCCTTCGTTCAAATCCTGAAACTACCTCTTTTCGAAATCATAGTTTTCATGCTGGCCTCAATATGCGTGTTCGTGACCGTTTACGCCTCGAGAGTTCGAGAGGTACGCCACAGAAAGAAAGGAAGATAGGTTAGCATTTTTGATAGGTTGGATGAAGGCGGCTAGGCTTCATAGGATCCATGAAAGACTGAGGTTGGACCGGGTTCCGGTCCCTAAGGTTTCATCTTCGGATGTTCTGGTAGATGTCCGAGCTAGCGGAATCTGTCACTCGGACGTAAATTACCGTGATGGTGTTGCACCAGTATCGAAGCTACCGATCATTCTTGGGCATGAGATTGCGGGGGTAGTCGCCGAAAAGGGTACTCGAGTTAAGGGTCTTGGAATAGGCGATCGAGTGCTTGTGCACTATGTGTCAAGTTGTGGTCGATGCAGATATTGCCGGAGCAATAGAGAAAACCTGTGCGTCAATTATGGGATGATAGGAAAAGATATTGACGGCGGATTCGCCGAATACTCCTGCGTCCCAGCCACAAGTACCGTTCCATTGCCTGATAGGATACCGTTCGAACAAGGAGCGATTATGGGTTGTGCGGTCTCGACCGCGTACCACGCCCTCACAAGAGGACGGTTGACGCGTGGGGAAACGGTAGCAATCATTGGAGTTGGTGGCCTTGGCATGCACGCAGTTCAGCTCGCCAAGAAGATTTTCCATGCAGGTCAAGTCGTCGCCGTGGATCGATTCGACTGGAAACTAAAGCACGCTAGGCGGTTTGGGGCAACCGACATTGTAAACGTTGAAGGCCAAGACGCAACGACAGCGATGAGAAGATTAACACATGACGGGTTCGCGGATGTGGTTGTCGATTTCGTAGGACATGAGAAAACGATCCTACAGGGCATCAATCTTGTCGCAAAGGGAGGTAGGCTAGTTGTAGTTGGCATCGGCGCCAAATCAGTGACCATCTCCCCCTACGAGAGCCTGATCGGTAAGGAGATGGAAATACTCGGTGTAGATGATCACTTGAAAAATGAATTGATAGAACTGATCAATCTTGTCAGTTCCAGAAAATTAGACCTCTCACATTCTGTTACGCACAGGACAAGTCTGGAGGACATTAACGCTGGCTTCAAGATTCTTGAAGACCCAAATGAGCACCCGATAAGGGTCGTAGCCTCGAAGATATGATAACTGAGCGGTTCAGTGTTTTAGCCGTCTTGAGGCGAAGCAAGTTGCCGCGAGAACCAGAACCCCCACCAAGACTGACAGGTTCGGTTGGAATTCTGGGACTGCTGAAGGGGGCTGTTGCTGAAGGTAGAAGTTGACAGCGCTCGATGAACCATCTGTTACGGTTACGTTAGCGTTCGGAGCCCAATACTGGGGGCTATAGGGATCATAAACCGAGACATTGTACGTTCCAGCGGGAACCCGCATCAGATAGAACCCGCTAAAGCCGGAGAAAGCTTCGAAAGTCTGATTGCCGCTAATCGCGGAGATTTGAGTCCAATCGACAACAGTCCCAGTAGGCCCAATCACCGTCCCACTTATCGTTCCTCCCGTCCCACCATAGTACGTTGGGACAGAAGACGCGAATACGAAAGATCGGCCTGCTAGCACCAATGAGATGACCACCAAGAGACATACGAAAATTGTCCAGGACCTCAAGTCGATTCACAGAATGATCATCGAGTTGCGGTATTTACGATAAAAGAGTTGGGAGCACTCATTTTTCCACGAAAATTGGAAAATCGCCCCGGGTTCCCGGTTTGGTTAGGACTCGGTTGAGGCGACAAACGTATATCGCATCAGGGTTTCGAATAGGCTAGGCATCCGTGTGCGATAGGTTGCGTAGGTTTGCAGACTTCATCGACACCTGTGAAAACTTGTCCGCTTTGCGGAGAAGCTTCTGCTTACGATGACCTTACAGGGTTCTATTTCTGCAATCACTGCGACCAATTCATTCAGTGGGTGCCCGATAGCTACGCTTTGATCTTAACTGGGCCGGCAGGGGCGGGTAAAACTCCATCGTTTCACGCTTGGTCCGACTTCTATCTCCGAAATGGTCGACCCGTGGTACTATTTGCTTTCGATGACTTTCCATCGAACATACGTGGCGCTTTTTCTGATTACTACCAGCAGAAGCTACCCGAATACGAAAAGGCAGGGATAGTTACCATCGTTGATTGTTACAGCTCAATCGCGGGCGTCCCAAGCCAAGAGAAATATTCGCTCAAGAACCGAGCAGACCTGAACGAGTTAAGCCTGATGGTTTCAGACCTGTTAAATGAGAAGGCGAAGTTGGGAAAAACGAAATTCATTATTGATTCTGTGACGCCACTCTTCACATACAAGGAACCGCAGGTGGTTGTGCAATTCCTCGCGTCCACCGCCGTGAAAGTAAAAGCGAAAGGAGCCGCGTTAGCCGTATCCCTTACCAGCGGAACCGTCAACGAAGAGACGTTTAGGCGATTGGAAACGCTCATGGATTTCGCCCTTGAGATTCGGTTTGTGGAGGAGGAAGGACGGAAGAAGAGGCTGATGCGTTTCGTGAAGGCGCGGGGGCAGAGGATTTACGAGGAGTGGGTTCCCATCTACATTGGGTCGAAAACTATCTCAATAGACGTTGGGGAAGATCCGAAGAAATATGAGAGGCTTAAGAAGGCTCTTTACGCTAAGCCCTCCTAAGTTACTTTTTTTCCTTCATCTGTGCCCCACAGCACATACCCGGAGAACTAGACTCTTTCCCGCATGACGCACACTTGTACATGGCCATTAAGAACTCACCTCCACACCAAAAATCAAACAGCCTAACATACCTAGAGGCCCATCTGTCCGTATATTTGGTTTTTCCATAAGAAAATTCCATACAATGGCCCATATCATGACCGCAAAACATTCGTGTGCCGACTCACAACAACCTTTACCCCTGGGGAGGGTAGTTTTCTGCGGCGCCGTGATTTCTAGCTGGCTAGTGAAAGTAAATAACTACAACCCAAGTGGTTGCCTTCTCCTCCACAGGGTCGACCTAGCATGAATCCAGTCGAAGTCAAACAGCTCTCAAAAACATTCGAAACCCGCGAGGGAGGGGTGTTTCGGAAGGTTTCGAAGAAGATAGTGGCGGTCGACGCAATAGACTTCAGCGTCCCTACAGGGGAAATCTTTGGCCTACTCGGCCCTAATGGCGCTGGCAAGACCACGAGCGTCAAGATGCTCTGCACACTGATTACACCCACGTCTGGCGACGCCTACATCAACAACTTCAGCATCGCCAAAGACCAACAGAAAGTCCGCGAGAACCTAGGAGTAATGCTAACCGGCGAACGAACATTATACTGGAAGTTGACGGGGCAGGAAAACCTCGAATACTTCGCCGCCCTATACCACATGGATTCCACCTACGCAAAGAAACGAATCCACGAACTCCTCGACCTAGTCGGGTTAAGCGAACGCCAAGACACGTTAGTCGAAAATTATTCAACCGGCATGAGGATCCGCCTATCATTCACAAAAGCACTACTAAATGAGGCACCCGTGCTCTTATTCGACGAACCTACCGCGAGCCTAGACCCACAATCCTCCCACCTGATACGGGACATAATCAGGGACCTGAAACGACAAGGCTATGCAATAATCCTAACCACCCACAACATGGAAGAAGCCGACGCATTGAGTGACCGAGTCGCCATAATCGACCACGGAAAAATAGTCGTACTAGGTTCTCCTTCAGAACTCAAACAGAAAGTGAAAAGCTCAGATATAATCGAGATCGAAGCCAGGAATGTGGTCGAACAGACAGTAAATGCACTTCAATCCTTCAGCGAAGTATCAAAGGTTGCAATCACATCCTCCACACAGGGAAATGAAACACAACTAATCCGCGTGCACGTCGAGAAAGGTAAGGAAGTTCTTCCGAGAATTCTCGAGTTCTTCGTCCGTAAACAGGTCACCATAACAAAGGTCAGCTTCATTGAACCAACTCTTGAAGACGTCTTCATTGCTGAAACCGGCAGGAGCCTGAGAGACTAACTTGCGAACAACCTCGGGCGTGAAGATTCACCTGCAGGCTTTGTCCGCAATTTTTTGGAAGGGAATGAAACATCACATCAGATACCCAGGTGAATTCCTAATCTTCCTACTGTTGCCATTCCTATTCACATTCCTGATTCTCGGCATGGGAAACGCCGTGGGAGGAGCAAATGCAGCCTCCTACTTTGCAACTCGTACAGGTACGACGAACATTGTCATTTACGAAATTCTGGGCAGCGCGGTTTGGATGACCAGCTGGGTTGTCATTGAAGATGTTGGGGCAGGCATACGGGATGAACAGATCAAGGGAACACTTGAACAGAATTTTCTCGCACCCGTCAACCGTTTCACCCTCCTAGTAGGCCTTAGCCTGACAGACATCGTGATCACGTCAGCCCTCTTCCTTGTCGTCGTCGGCGTTTCGGTCGCCATCGTGATCCCGTCAAGCTTCCTGACCATAATTCCTGCGTTTCTCACATTATTACTAGGATTGATCCCGTTGTTCGGGATTGGGTTTCTCTTTGCGGGGTTTGTCGTACGATTCAAGGAACCCTACATCTTCATACAGATAGTGAACCTCCTATTCGCGACATTGACGGGAACATATTACCCGGTAACGTTTCTACCCTATTGGGTTCAATTCCTCTCAGGCGTACTACCTCAAACCTATGTGATCGACGATATGCGTCGAATCGTCATAGCGAATCAAACATTAGTGAATCTCTACGGGAGCATTTTCATCCTTCTAACCCTAGCTCTCGCGTATCCCCTCATCGGTTACGCGGTGTTCAGGAAGATTGAGAAAAGGGCGGCTGTGACTGGTGAATTCTCGAAATACTAGTTACCCGCTAAGATTATTTGAGGAATTCAAGGCCTCCTTCCTCAAAGACCTCCGATCCTACTTCCGATATCCAGCATGGATCATAGGGGAATTCGTCAGTACCCCACTCTGGTTCTTCTTTTTCGCTCTGGGTGTAACTCTCTTCGCGCCGGTCGCTTCCACGTCCAATGTTCCCGGCTTTGGCTCTGGGATGGCGTCCTTCTTTTTCGGGTTTGTTTTCATTATACTATTCAGCACGTCGGTCTGGGGAGTCGGTCAGAGTGTGAGAAACGAGCAAACATCGGGAACATTGGAACAATTCTTCCTCGCCCCCGCCAACCGTGCCACACTGATCTTAGGTAGGTGGGCTAGAATATTCCTGACCGATTCAATCATCATCGGCTACACGACATTGCTACTTTATCTGTTCGGCGGGACCGCCGTCTCGGTCCTTAACCCTCCGCTCTTTCTCGTCTCCCTGGCGCTCTATGAGGTCAGTTTGATTGGTTTCGGGCTCTTCATGGCGGGGTTGACTATGCGAATCAAGGCTTTCAACTCAATGGGGAACGTGATTTTCTTCGGGTACATGATTCTAACAGGAGCTCTCTTCCCGATCACCGTCCTCCCTACTCCAGTTCGCTACTTTTCAATGGTGATCCCGTTCACATACCTAAACGACGTTATGAGACACGCAGCGTTGGGCACGCCTACCATCCTTCCCTTAACTCTCGAGTATGCCGCAGCAGTGGTGTCGTCGCTGTTCATGATGGCATTCGGTTTTATTTCATTCAATAGGATTGAGCAAGACGCTAGGGTCAAGGGCAGCATCGCCTCCAGTTAACCCCAAGGCACTGTCACTGTGGTTGCTAGTTTGGAGTTCAAGGAGCTCGGTAAGTCAGGAATCAAAGTCTCAGCCGTCGGGCTTGGGACCTGGCAGTGGGGAAGCCGCGAATGGGGGTGGGGCCGAAACTACGGAAAGAAGGATGTGCTCGAAGCATTTCAAAAAGCTCTCGAAGTTGGCATCAATTTCATAGACACAGCTGAAATTTATGGAAGAGGAAAATCCGAGCAACTGATCGGTGAGGCGATCAAAGGGCACCGTGACGAAGTCGTCATAGCCACAAAGGTATGGCCTTGGAACTTAACGGCCGGAAGGCTCATTCGAGCCGCGGATCGGAGTGCACACAGGCTGGGTGTTGACGTAATCGATCTTTACCAGATCCACTGGCCAAACCCGTTCTTTCCAATCCGCAATACGATGAAGACTATGAGGAAACTCGTACAACTTGGGAAGGTGCGTTCCGTCGGCGTTAGCAACTTCAACTTGGCGAAAATGAAGGCGGCCCAGAAAGCTTTGTCGCCGCTAGAATTGGCGTCAAACCAAGTCAAATATAATTTGCTCGACAGAAACATTGAGGACGACCTTCTTCCTTACGCTCAGGGCTCGAATGTTACGGTTATCGCATACAGTCCATTGGCGCACTCCTTGCTAACGGGCAGGTACACGCCTAAGACTAACCCTACGAGCCTAGTCCAAGCCGCCAACCCGAGATTCTCATCTCGAAATTTGACTAAAATGGCTAGCTTCCTTCAATTACTCTCGTCGATAGCGAGTGAACACAACAGAACGCCCTCGCAGGTCGCATTGAACTGGTTGATAACCAAACCGAACGTCGTCGCCATACCCGGGACCAAGAGACCCGAGCATGTTGCTGATATTGCTGGAGCTGTGGATTGGCGGCTCAGAGAAAATGATGTCGAGAGACTAGAGTTGGCCGCGTCAGAAATAAAGTTCGATTGGCTGAGTGGAATTCCAAATCTTCTCAGAGCCATATCGCATCTCTGATCATTGAAATGTGGTTGATGAGTGATTCTGGAAACTTTAAGCTAAGGTTAGAGTAAGTAGGCCTGCTTCAAGGCGCGTATATTTGGTTGCCACGCTTCGGCTGGGGTATTGGGCGGCTCAGGAGCAATACGATCCTCAACGCCTGCTCCAATACGCGATGCACGCCGAGGTCGTAGGCTTCGACATCATAGTCACAAGTGACCACTTTCACCCCTGGGGCGACACCGGCGGCCAGTCAGGGTTTCCTTGGATATGGCTTGCGTCCGCCGCCGAAAAGACTAGGAAAGTGGAAGTTGGAACAGCGGTCACAACTCCCCTCTTCCGTTACCATCCCGCGATAGTGGCTCAGGCGTTCGCAACCCTCGATAACCTCTATCCCGGACGAATCTTCGTAACACTCGGCACGGGGCACTCGATGAATGAAACTCCGCTTGGGTTCAAGTGGCCCGGTTTTGAGGAGAAGGTCGTGCGGTTGCAGGAAGCGGTTGAGATTATACAGAAACTATGGGCCGGTGACTTCGTAACTTACGAGGGGAAATACTATCACCTCAACAAGGCGAAGTTGTACACGAAGCCGAAAACTAAGATTCCCGTCTATCTAGCCACCTCCAACGAAAGGATTGCCCGTCTTGCAGGACAGTTCTGTGACGGAATCTTAACAAACCCTAGGGGGCTTGACAATTTCAGAAAGGTTGTAAATGCGATGGAGAGGGCGGCTACAAAGGTGGCGCGAGACCCGTCGAAGCTTAGCAAGAGCATGGAGTTCAAAGTCGCTTACGACATAGACTACAACCGAGCACTCAAATCAGCCATGTTCTGGGCCACAACCGCGATACCGAGAGAAAAACGGGAGAACGTTTGGGATCCAAGAGAACTTCAAGCATTAGTTGGGCCGGAAGAGGAGAAGAAGATCAAAGAATCCTGGCTCATCACGACCGATTCAGACGACATAATCAAACGCCTCGGAGAATTTCTCAAAATGGGCTTCGACAGAGTATACATACACAGCGCCAGCCCCATCGAAGAACGATTCCTCAACCTTCTGGGACGCGAGATACTTCCGTGGATGCGCGAATACTACGAAAGCCTCTTCCGTCCTGTGCGCACGGTGGCCGTGGAATGATCGCACTTTCTACGCACTTAAGAGACGCTAGGGCGCCGTCCAAGAACCTGGCATGTTAGTCGTACAATAGAGAGGAGGAAGAGGAATCAGACCTCTTCGCTTCGGGACAGCTACTTACTGGTGGAGGGTTTGTCGCCTTGCTTCCTTTCACTTGCAACGGGTATCGGGATCATCTGACGGGCATGTTCTAGTTCGTTCAGGATTAGCGAAATCGCGTTTCCTTGTGGAACAATGATCTTCGCATTGTCCTTCAAGGAGGTCGCAATCGTATCAAGTTCCTTGAAAGTGATTGCGGTGTCTTTGAAGTACGTAGTTAACGCTTCGTTTCGCAACCTGGTTGCTTCAGCGTCGCCCTCGGCAATTTTCATCGTCGCCTGTCGTTGGCCTTCGGCCTCAAGAATTGCGGCTTGCTGATTGCCTTCCGCGTTCTTGATAGCTACTCGTTTGAATCCATCGGCCTCAAGTTCTCGAGCGTTTGCTTGGTTCTGAGCGGCCAAGCGTAGATTGTCGGCTTTGATGACGTTATTCATAGATTCTTGGATGCCAGGGGGAGGCTGCAGGTCCTTCAACTCAGCACGCATGATTTCAATCCCCCAATCGGCAGACTGCTGAGACAGTTGATCCTTTAGTTCAGCGTTAATCTTCTCTCGACCAATATTCGCTTCACTCATTTCCATTGTGCCAATAATGTTTCTAAGTGTAGTCCGTGCGAGCATTTCGATCTGTGCCTCGAAATTATTCACGTTGTACTCGCTGGCCTTAACCGACTGCTCGTCAGGCTTGACTTTGAAGAATACAACCGCATCGACATTCAGTACTACCTTGTCCTTTGTTATGACCTGCTGAGGTTGGACTTGGCTCATGCGCTCGGTGATGTTAATCCGAATAAGGCGATCAATTAATAGTCCGAGAAATGTTAGGCCAGGTTGAACGAATTTATGATATTTACCGTATCTTTCCACCAGACCTCGTTCCGTTTTCCTAACCACTCTCGCGCTTTTCCCCAGAAGCCATAGAATAACTACCAGCACAAACAACAGTGGAAGCCAAACCCAGGCAACTGTGCCAACGTCCGGAGAAAGATTGGCCTGCGAAACCGAGCTTAACAGATGCAAATATGAAATCATTCTTCACACCTGAGTTAGACAAACCTCACCTTCGAGGACTTAACAGCACTCCCCAACACTGTGTACGTGACATGGGTCATTTCAAGGTCTCAACCAAAGTTCGACTTACAATATGCAAAATCTATAGAATGAACTCGATACGTTTGGGCTAATGATACAATTAGCTGCCAAGTGATCAAGTCCCGTAATAAAGAAACCCCAATATTCGACGATTCTCAGTGTGCTCGCTTGAATGTTCATGTCGAATGCGGATGAAATAGGATTTAGTCCATTGGACGAGCTTGATCGCAGTGAAGCTCGCATTGTTGTGAAATTAGAGTTTAGACGTTTTCGCAAACCTGTGACAATAATACAAGGCCTGCCCGACGCACGGCTTCCGGATATCGCTCGTGAACTCAAGCGTAAGTTCGGTGCAGGAGGAACGACGAAGGGCAATGAGCTTCTGCTTCAGGGAGATCATCGGAATCATGTCAAAGACGAGTTAGTCAAGCTGGGGTTCCCAGCAGATCACATCGACATGATCTAAGCGGTCGGGTTAACTCAGGATGTTACCGAGTGGTGCCATCGGAGTATGTACTCAGGCAACCTGAGTCCACGTTCTCCAACTTTCTCAACAAGGTAGATTGGCAGTGGGCTAAGTGCGAACGCGGTTTTGATGTAGAAGCTGTTCGGTGTTCCTTGGACACCGTTGCCCTTTATCGTGAAAGAGAGGTCGGATGTCGCGGCGATGGTGCTGTCAGGGTTTCCGACAATTGAGGCGACGGTGGCTCCCATGCGCTTGAAGTTCTTGCACCAGCCTGCAACAATCTCCGTCTCTCCACTATTCGAGATTACCAGTAACACATCACCTGCCCGCGGTGCAGGTGTGTTTGATTCTCCGGCAACATAGATCTGATCGCCCATGGCTCGCTTCACATGCCCAATCCGAACAGCCGTCATACGCGCCACTTCTCGGCCGCTGCCCAACCCCACGAAGAAACACGAACGTCTCTGCTCAAGCGCGTCAACCATTGACTTGAAGAAATCTGAGACGACAATCTGATCCACCACGGACCCTATTTCGGTGAAGAGTTGCTTGGACCGCCCGATCACAGTATCCGCCGAAGCCTCCTCGTTAAGGGCCTCAATTATTGCCTGAAAGAGCACTCCCGTTCCGAGTATAAACAAGTCTTCAAGTATTCCTGCAGTTCGAAATTCCTTGGATTCGGTGGGGGCTTCGTCAGGTTCGCGGCCCTTCAGAACGAGGACGTTGCCGTACTTGGTCCCAAGCTTTCCGATTGGTGAGTCCCGTTCCGAGGTCAACACGTCTATGCGAAAGTCTCTGGGGTTGCCATGCTGAGCGATGTACATTGCCAATTGTTGAGCGTCAAGAAGGGGCATCATGGATTTTCCGCTCCCTGAATTGATCAATAGGCACACCTCCCCGAATCTCTGTTTCAGAATAGGGGCCGCTTCAATCATGGTTCTGCCCGGAAAACCGATGTCCCCTCTATCTAGAACGAGCTTACCGCGACGCATCTTAGCCATTTCACTGCACGCAATGCTAAGCGCCCCTTTCGAACGCCCCTCTCCGGACGGTAGAATCACGCCCGCACCCATAATGTCGTGATATAGCGCTTCAATTTCGGCGCGGTTGGCTTGTTCAAGGTTTTGGAAGATCCGGTTTACGAAGGTCATGTTGCTGATTTCTGAGGGCAATTGATTGTTCACGGCGCGCCGAGGCGTCACTTCTCCTCATGTGACTCTCAAATATGTGGTTTCGCATGCGTTATCCGAAGAAGCAGGTACCCATGTGTTCTGGGCGAGAAAGTAGGTTTCTAAAGCGAATATAATGTCACTACTTGACGAGAGATATCCTTTCTTTTCCAAGCACGGAAACTACTCTGACCTCTTAAGTACAATCAAATTCAGACTCGCGTTTGAGGTTCGTATGAACATGGCACAGTCGCAAGGGCTTAACGATCAGACAACCTCGACTAGTCAGCAATGGGAATCACACCTGAAAGAGTTGCTCACTGCAGCCTCACCGACTTCCAAGGTCGCATTAGTTGGCGTTGGCCATCCTTTGCGCGGCGACGATTACGTCGGAAGCTACGTGATCAAAGGAATCATCAAGGCGAGTGGCAGTACGCCGTCCGAGAGCGTCTACCTCTTCGATGCTGAAGATAATGTGGAACGTGTCATTACTAGGCTCTCAAGGATCGGCCTGAAGCAGGTGATATTTATCGATGCGTGCGAGATGGGGGGTAGAGCTGGTGAAACGAAGTTACTGCCGGTTGATGAAACCATGTATCCATTCTTCACAACTCACGGAATCCCTCTGAAAGTCTTAGCGGAACAACTGCTCATGGGGTGTCAAGTGTGGGTTCTCGCGATTCAACCAAAGGAAACTGAGTTTGGCGAAGCCCTCTCGCCCGAGCTTCGCGATACGGCAAATTACGTCTCGCATGTCATTGCGTCGAGTCTAGAGAAGGAGGGCAGGGACATTGTTTGAGCAATTAACCAAGTGGGCAAGGACGCGTTCCCCATGGGTTTACCACATAAATGCCTCCTCCTGCAACGGCTGCGACATAGAGCTGGTCGCTTGCCTTACGCCCCGGTATGATATTGAAAGATTCGGAGCGATTCTAGCGCCGAGCCCGCGACACGCCGACGTCCTAATAGTAACAGGAACGGTTAACGCCCAAACAAAGGACCGGCTGAAGCGGGTCTATGATCAGGTGCCAGAACCGAAGCACGTGATAGCTCTTGGTGCCTGCGCGGTATCCGGCGGCGTGTTCAAAGGATGCTACAACGCTGGACAGGGAATCCAGGACGTCATACCTGTTGACATGTTCATACCAGGCTGCCCACCGCGGCCTGAAGCCATCATGTACGGCGTCCTGAAACTGCTGGGGGAAGTAAAATGAGCGAAAACTTGCTTGAGCAACTCCAAACCTACGCATCACAATCGAACAGCAAGGTCTCGGTCCCACGGAAAGGCGAGACTTTCATTGAAGTCAATCAAGACCACATTAAGGGCTTCATCTCTCACCTAATCAACGACCTCAGAATACTCCACCTCACAACAATAACAGGCCTAGACCTGGGCGAGAATATAGGAATCATCTATACCTTTTCGCAAGACAAGGATACAATCCACGTTAGGAGCACTGTTCCGAAGACTCAGTCAACCGCAGTTTCAATCGTCGACATTATCCCCGGCGCGATTTTGTACGAGATGGAAATTCACGACCTGTTTGGAGTCACATTTACAGGAAACCCGTGGATAAACCAGAAACTCCTACTACCAGACAACTGGCCCGACGACCTACCCCCTCCTCTATTGAAAACTACAAAGCCAGCGGAGATCCGAAAGCGACTACACTTGGAGGTTGAGCAAAAATGAGCGATGAGTCGAAGCGTAGGGAAGAGTCCGCAGGATTAATGGAGTTTTCAGTTGAGAACCTCGTCCCCTTCGGACCCATCCATCCAGCGCTGAAGGAACCTGAGTACTTCAAACTCATTCTCGAAGGCGAGAAGATCGTACAGGTCATTCCTAGAATTGGATACGTGCACAGGGGCCTCGAGAAGGCCGCTGAGTCACGCCCCTGGGTGCAGAACATGTACATGTTCGAGCGTACTTGCGGAATCTGCAGCTTCGTTCACAGCCTCTGCTATGGCCAAGCTGTGGAAGGCCTAACTATCTATGAAATTCCGAGACGAGCGAAGTACATTCGCCTCATTATAGCCGAGCTGGAGAGAATTCACAGCCACCTGCTCTGGGTGGGGTTGATGGGACACTGGGCAGGGTTCGAAACTCTGTTCATGTGGGTTTGGAACGATCGAGAAGTCATACTAGACCTAGTTGAAGCCATTTCAGGCAACCGAGTACACAAATCAATGAACGCGTTCTGCGGCGTAAGGCGTGACATGCCAGAGAACATGGAAGATCGAATCGTTGAACGCATGAAATTCATTACCGACCGAGCCCACTACTACCGAGAGATAATCGACACCGAAGAAACCATGTTAGCGCGGACTGAAAACGTAGGTAACAAGATAAATCAAGAAACAGCCCAGAAACTCTGCGCCGTCGGCCCAATGGCAAGATACGTTGGACTACGGCACGACGTTCGACTAAACGATCCTTACGCAGCATACGACGAAGTTCCTTTCGACATCGTAACCCGCACCGAAGGCGACGTCCGCGCCCTACTACGTCTACGCCTAGACGAACTAGTCGTTTCAGCGAACATGATCAGCTACGCTGTCAAACATCTTCCTGAAGGGCCGATTAGAATCAAGATTGCACCCATCATTCCAGCGGGTGAACATTCATCCCACTGCGAAGCACCGCGGGGTGAGATATTCTACTACGTGAAGTCAACGGGTGGTCGAACCCCGGACCGCGTCAAGTCAAGACAACCAACCATGGCCAACATTCCAGTCGCCCTTGAACTCTTGAAGGGACAGACACTTGCGGATGTGCCAATGGTCCTCACGGCAATCGACCCGTGCTTTGGCTGCATGGACCGTATGTCATTCCTCGAAACGGAATCGCAGAAGCAGTGGACATGGTCAGGTGAGCAACTTCGCCAGTATGGAATCAAACACTACTTCCCAGACCGATTCAACTCTCCAAACCCGACAAAATTCAAGGCGGTACCCTAGTTGCCGCACAGAAGACCTGGCGCAGCTATACCTGAAATGTTCCGGCAGATGCTCGAGAAACCGAGCACTGAAGCTTACCCCTACAAGCCAATTCAACTACCCGACCGCTTCCGCGGCAAACTTGACATCGATCCCGAGAAGTGCACTGGTTGCCAAGTGTGTGCAGTTGTCTGCCCAGCTGGGGTCATCACAATGATTGACAAGGGCACCAGAAAGGTAGGAGACAGAGAACTACCAGTCAAGCGCCCCCTCTTCGACCTATCAACGTGCATCTTCTGTGGCGAATGCGTAGACAATTGCGCGTTCAGAGCCTTAGAAATGACGAAACAATTCGAGCTTGCCACGCCAAACAAGGCCGACCTCATCATGAGGAAAGCGGTTGAAAAATGACCGCCTTCGACATCATGACAGTCGGCGGCCCCCTTCTGATCATTGTCGCGGACCTGGTCATCTACTTACTTGTCGGAAGACTCGGAAAGAGATCTTCGGGGAAGGGAGACAAATATCAACCATTCACAGGTGGTGAACAAGACGTCGCCCCGCGAGGCACCTACAGCTCCGAACTATTCGTGTACGCAACCCTCTTCATGATTGCAGAAGCCTTCGCCCTATTACTCGCAGGCTCCTTTGCAGCCACCTCATACTTCTACCCGCTACTCTTCTTGACGGGGGGCTCTAGCGTAATTCTCATCGTAACTTGGTGGCTTATGATCGTCGGAGGCCTGAGGCCCTAAATGATCGCAACCCAACTCTTGGAAATCCTGCTTTTCCCGGGCCTAACATTTTTCGTTTGGATAGGATTCATCTTCGATTGGCTTGACCGAAAAACACAGGCGCGCATGCAATCGCGAAGAGGCCCTATCCTTGCGGGACCGTTCGGAATTCTGCAACCTGTCGCGGATTTCTTCAAGCTTACATCGAAAGAGGAGATTATTCCGGAGATTGCTGACAAATTCGTTTTCTTACTCGGCCCGTCACTCTTCTTTTCGGCACCTGCAATCGGAACCATCTTCATCCCGGTACTAGGAGCACAAGCGATCGTCAGCAACGACTACGACCTTCTCTTCGTTCTCTTCATACTCGGATTTTCCGCGCTCATGGCCACGATGCTGGGTTACGCGGCGGGGGGAAGGTGGGCTATAATTTCGATCGGACGATTGGTAGTGCAGTACACCGGTTATGAAGTACCGTTAATCGTCGCTCTGGTAACCCCCGCCCTGTTGGCCCACAGCCTGTCGATCAGTGGCATTGTTGCTGCACAACAGAATATTTGGTTCATAGTGTTGGCCCCCTTGAGTTTCTGTGTCTTCATCGTCGCAGCCTTAGCAGAATTGGAAAAGCCTCCGTTCGATATTCCGAGCGCCAAGACCGAGATCGTTGGGGGCTGGATGACTGAATTCTCGGGCAGGCCACTCGCTTACATCAAACTCACAAAAGAGCTAGGCTACGCGTTTCTTTCCGCGCTTGCGGTAAGCCTATTCCTCGGCGGCCCACTCGGCCCCGTACTTTTCGCTGACCCAGCCCTGCAGAGCATTTTATACTTCATCTACTTCATCGTCAAATTGTTTGCAGTCGGATTTCTAATCTTCACAATAAAGACGGCCCTTGCCCGAGTCAGGATCGATCAGGCCGCTCGACTGTTTTGGATGATAATTACACCATTGAGCCTGATTCAACTCGGCGTAGTCATGGCGTTGAGGTGGTAAGGTTGGCGACAGAAGTAGCGTTACTCCTCTGCGCAGCTCTCCTAGTCACTATCATTGCCGCTATCTTCTCGAAATCCATCTCAGTGACCATCATCATGCTGTTTTACTCGAGCCTCATTCTAGGTGTCATCTTCACAATCTACCAAGGGGTTGTGATCGGCGTCTTACACATCACTATGTTTGCCGGCGCGATGTCGGTAATGCTACTGACCGTTGTATTGATGACGGGAGAATCAAAACTAGACATTGGCAATCGCACGCTCGCCGCATTGCTCGCAGCGGTTACGATCCTAATCGTCGCAGCGTCATCCTACTCGCTATTTTCCGGCGCATCGTTCCTCCCACAATCAACACCGCAGATAACGGAAGGTACTCTGGCTTTCGTTTGGATGTTCAGGCCGTGGGACTTGCTCATTCTAATCATCATCTTCGCAGCCGCAATGATCGGAGTGGTCAACCTTCTTTCCAAGGAGGAACGGGCTTGATAACTGATCAGACGGTTTTCGCAACTGTGGCCACGATCCTATTCTTCCTGGGGCTCTTCTCAATGTTCTACTCACGGAATTTGCTGAAGACCATTATCTCCTTCCAAATCGTCGTATTCGGGGCTAACCTCGCCCTATTCTCATCAGGCCTCGGCCACGTGTCCAATTTGATGGCCAACACAATCGTTCTCTTCTCCATAGTTGTTGGCGCAGGTGTCGAGGCGGTTGGCCTCGCACTCATCGTCCTAGTTCACCGGGCGTACGGAACTCTGGATCCTTGGAAGATTAAGAGGCTTAGACATTGATCGACTTCAATCAACTGGCGCTGCTAGGCACAGTGGGGCTGCCATTTTTCGGCGCACCGATAATCGTCGCTCTTAGAAAGCACCCAAATGCGAGAGAATCAGCCTCTCTCATTGTTTCGATAGGGACATTCATGTGTGCCGTATTCAATTTGCCACAGGTCTTCAACGGCCAGACCGTAGCGGTCACATTAGCGGTCATGTCATCCTACCCCCAACTCCAACTTGTGCTCTGGGCTGACGGCCTTGGCCTGATGTTCGCGAGTCTTGCGTCGTTCCTTTGGATCATCACAACGATATACTCAACGGGTTACATGCGCGGGTTGAAGGAACATTCACAGACTCGGTATTTCGCATGTTTCGCGCTTGTGATCGGAGCGACTATGGGGGTTTCAGTTGCTGCAAATCTCCTAACTCTATTCATCTTCTACGAAATCCTCACAGTCACCACCTACCCTCTCGTCGTCCACAATCAAACTGAAGAGGCGTTCAGAGCCGGCCGCAAGTATCTCGTCTACACACTCAGCGGCGGCGCCGCCGTCCTCGTTGGAATGCTTGCCCTGCTAGGCGCAGGAGGTGGGGCAGCGATCACGTTCATGCCCGGTGGAAACCAAACAGTAGGATCCATCTCACTGGAATTCGCCAGGATAGCCTTTCTGTTGCTCTTCGTTGGCTTCGGTGTGAAAGCCGCGCTCGTCCCAGAGCACGGTTGGTTGCCGAGCGCAATGATAGCGCCCACACCTGTAAGCGGCCTGCTTCATGCGGTTGCGGTTGTGAACGCGGGAGTGTTCGGCCTCCTCAGAGTGATGTTGTTTCTGTACGGACCGACCTTGATGGGTTTGCTTGGCCTTCAGAATCTGGTGATAGCAGTAGCCGTCGTAACTATCCTTGTCGGATCTCTATTCGCACTGACGCAAGACAACTTCAAGTTGCGATTAGCTTACTCCACGATAAGCCAACTGAGCTACATCATTCTAGCAGCTGCCGTCCTCTCTCCTCTCGGGGTCGGCATGGGCAGTGTAGCAGTAGTAGCCGCGGTCTTCCTAATGGTAGCCCACGCGTTTGGGAAACTTACAATGTTCTTCGTTGCGGGCGCCGTCTCTGTTGAGACTGGGAAGACCAAGGTCTCAGAGTTAGATGGGATTGGGAGGAAAATGCCAGTAACAATGTTCGCATTCTTCCTAGCAACATTGAGCATGGCGGGACTTCCTCCGTTAGCTGGATTCGTGGGTAAATGGTATCTTTCGATGGGAGCGTGGAACGGAGGATACTGGTGGATACTTTTCGTACTCGTACTCTCCTCAGTGCTGAACCTCGCCTACTTCACGCCAATCATCTTCCGCGCTTTCCTTCGCTCTTTTGAGGGATCTACGAGTGAAGCCCGCGGATTCCTACTCGGTCCCATCATAGCAACAGCGACGGGTACCCTCGCGCTAGGTGTTTGGACTACGATGCCCTATGGCCCGCTGGAGATAGCTAGCAGAGTTGCGGCAGCAGTTACTGGCGCTGGCATAGCGGTCACTGGAAACTTTGTTGCGGGCGCGACCATTCCACCGTTCCTTTTGTTCCTCGTCGGCGGTCCAATAGTAGTTTGGCTCTTCAAAGGAAGAGGGCGGCAGGCGCTTCTCATCATTCTCGCAGGTCTCGCCCTAATTGATACAGTCACCCTGCCTCACGCAACCGAATGGACCTTGCATTTCATGGGCTACCAATTAGTTCTGATGAGAGTTGACAGTTTATCCTATCTGATGGGAGTGATCTTTGCCACAATCACGTTCTTGGCGGTGCTCTATGCAGCCGGATTCGCCAAACCTTGGATGCACATGTTTGCAATGTTGTACGCGGGAACGTCGCTCGGTGTTGTGTTCGCGGGCGATTGGATCACTCTTCTAATTTTCTGGGAGCTCATGGCGGTTACATCGTTACTACTCATCTGGGAAGCGA